>CACXGM010000098.1 GCA_902767075.1 uncultured Lachnospiraceae bacterium | reverse complement strand
TATGCCCGGTTTCAGTGTTTATCAGGATAGCTACATCGGAGCTACGATAATTTCCAACCGTTTTATAGATGAATATATGACAGATGCAAATGATGCCCAGCTCAAGGTATACCTTTATCTTGTGCGTATGCTAAATGCGCATTTGGAGACCAGTGTGTCCGATATTGCGGACAGGTTTAACCACACGGAAAAGGATGTGATCAGAGCCTTTAAGTATTGGGAGAAGAGGGGAGTTCTCACCATAGATTATGATGAGGAGAACAACCTTACCGGAGTGCATCTTACCAATCTGTGCAAGTCCGAGATCACGGGTCCCACCGTGGAGGAGACTCACAAGAAGGTGAAGACCGCACCGCCCGCAAAGAAGGAGAAGGCACCTGTGGCTGAAGCAGATCAGGCAGAAGCGGCCGGGGTTGCAAAAGAGCCGGTGGTTTCCATATTTGAAAAGCCCTCCTATGGGGCAAAGGAGCTGGAGGCCTTCAGTGATGCAGGCGGAAGTCAGCTGATATTCCTGGCGCAGACATATTTTTCAAAGCCTGTTACCCAGAGCGATATGCAGTCTCTTGCCTATATGAGCGAGGGTCTTGGCATGTCCGACGATCTGGTGGATTATCTTCTTCAATACTGCGCGGAGAAGGGAAAGCGCGACTTCAGATACGCGGAAAAGGTTGCCATCGGCTGGAAGGAAAGAGGCATCGAGACCGTTGAACAGGCAAAGAACGGCAGCTTAAAATATGATAAGGCCGTTTATGAGATAATGAACCGGCTGGGGAAGAACGGATCCCCCACCGATAAGGAAATGGAATATATCATCAAGTGGCGGGAGGAGTATTCTTTCTCCGAGCAGGTGATCTTTGAAGCCTGCGACCGCACTGTAATGGCTACCGACAGCCACAGATTCCAGTATGCGGAAGGAATATTGTCAAAGTGGTTTAAGCAGGGTATCAGGACCATGGAGGACGTGAACAGAGCCGGAGCCGATTACAAGGCTGCATCGGCATCATCCGAGAGCGCAGGCGTTCTTCGGAGCAGCGGAAAGAAGAATTCCGCGGGCAGTTTTGGCAACTATCGTCAGAATGATATAGATCTGGAAGAGCTTTCCAAAAAGATATATGCAAATTAGTGTCTGCAGGATGGATCCCTGAAAGAGAAGTTTCAGGTTTTTACCGATATGTCTATGGGAGGAGAAAATGTCGCTTACTAACGAACAGTATGATGCGATAATGCGGGAATATGATGAGATCAGGTTCCGCAATGCAGAATTAACCGAGAAAAAGGTGCGAGCTCTCTACGAGAAATTCCCGGAGCTTCAGGCCTGGGAGAACAGAGCTGTCACCTTAAAGGCACGCAAGGTCAGGATGATGCTTGACGGGGCGAGCAAAACGGATATCGAGAATCTGGAGGATGAAGCCACGATGCTCCTTGTTAAGAGAGTGGCACTTCTGGAGGCAAACGGTCTGTCGGAGGCTGATTTTGAGCCGATCTACGACTGTCCCGATTGCAAGGATACGGGGTATATATATGATGCAAAGGGGAATCGCTCAAAGTGCCATTGCTTCAAGGCAAGAGAGATCAACCTTTTATATGATCAGTCCGGGATAAAGAATTTCCTGGAAAAAGAGAACTTTTCTAAGCTCAGTCTGGACTACCGCACCGGTGACGATCTGGAGCATCTTAAGGGGGCGGTGAAGATATGCAGGGAGTTTATCGGAAACTTTGACAGTGAGCACAGAAATCTGGTATTATCAGGGACCGTGGGCACGGGAAAGAGCTTTCTTTCCTGCTGTATAGCACACGATCTTTTGGAGAGCGGACATTCCGTTATTTATCTGAGCGCCGTATCTTTGTTTGACAAACTGGCGGGCAGGCAGTTCAGAAAGGATGAAGAGGAGTCGGGGACAGGACTGTCGGAGCTGTATGATTGCGATCTTTTGGTGATCGACGATCTGGGAACCGAGCTTACCAACAGCTTTGTGGCTTCATCATTGTTTTCACTTATAAATGAAAGGGAGCTTCGAGGGAAATCTACCATAATATCCACCAATTTAGATCTTGGGGGTATAAAGGAAAGATATTCCGACAGAGTGCTTTCGCGCCTTACAGGCAATTATACATTTTTGAAATTGACCGGACCTGATATGCGTACGCTATTGCATTAGTGATAAGTATTCGTATATAATGTGTTCGTCAAATATAGGACTAATCACGCTAGGAGAAATTTAATGGGCAATCGTGAAGAAAAGAGAAATCTTGAGACAATCCCCGTGGGTTCACTCGGGATCATCGCATTAAAAGGATGCAGCAAACTGGGAGAAAAGGTTGATGCCTTTCTGGTAAAGTGGCGCGCAGAAAGAGAAAGCGAGCATAAGGGATCCCTGGCATTTGCGGGATATCAGAGAGATACATATCTTCTTGAGGCAAAGGTTCCCAGATTCGGATCCGGAGAGGCAAAGGGACAGATCCTGGAGTCAGTCAGAGGTACCGACCTTTTCCTTTTAGTGGATGTGCTCAATTATTCTCAGACATATTCACTTTGCGGACATGAGAATCATATGTCCCCGGACGATCATTATCAGGATTTAAAGAGGATCATTGCAGCTGTGGGCGGAAAGGCCAGAAGGATCACCGTGATCATGCCCTTCCTCTATGAGAGCCGTCAGCACAAGAGAACCGCAAGAGAATCTCTTGACTGTGCTATCGCACTTCAGGAGCTTGTCAAGATGGGTGTTGACAACATCATTACCTTCGATGCTCACGATCCCAGAGTACAGAATGCAATTCCACTCAGCGGATTTGAGACAGTACAGCCGGCTTATCAGTTTATAAAGGGACTATTAAAGCACTATAAGGGACTTGAGATCGATGCGGATCATATGATGGTCATCAGCCCCGATGAAGGCGGAATGAAGAGAGCCATCTATATTGCCAACGTTTTAGGTCTTGATATGGGTATGTTCTACAAGAGACGTGACTATACCAGGATCGTTGACGGAAGAAATCCCATTCTGGCACATGAGTTCCTGGGCAGCGATGTCGAGGGCAAGGATATGATCATCATCGACGATATGATATCATCCGGTGAGAGCGTACTGGAAGTTGCCGCAGCACTCAAGGAGCGCAAGGCTAACAGAATCTTTGTATTCGCTACATTCGGATTGTTCACCGGCGGACTGGAGAGATTTGACAAGGCCTTTGAGCAGGGACTTATCACAAGGGTACTTACCACCAATCTTATTTATCAGACTCCGGAGCTTTTGGAGAGAGAATGGTATATCAATTGTGATATGAGTAAGTATATCGCATATATCATTGATACGCTTAACCATGATTCATCCATTTCGGATCTGCTCAATCCCAACGAGAGGATCCAGAGTATCGTGGCCAGATATAAGGCCGGGGAGCTGGACTAAGCTCGCTACATTACGCAATTCGCAAGAGACCGCTATGCAGCGGTCTCTTTTTTATAGGTATGTCCTAGTGACGGCGACCAACCTGCTGTGAATGCCTCGAGCACCGCTTCGCAGCTAACGGTCCTCCCTGCCGTGCCGTAAACGGCAACGGCCCGTCCCACTGGGACGGTCATCATAAACGGAGATTACTCCGTTCATGATGAATAAGCAGCGGAACTATCATCTTGACCTTCGGTCAAGAAGCATGAACTCGCACTTCATTTGCATTCGTGCTCGTTAAGTACCGGCCTCGGACAGTTTACTCTCGGCATAGCACAACAGGTTAGCCGCCTGATTAAATAAGATTGTCATACAATAAAGCGCGGGCACTGTGAGTATATTTGTCTGAACTTTGGCGAAGCGCTTAGCAAGCATTACTTTGCGAAAAATCGCGTTCCCGGCGAAACTGTTTGAGCAGCTCGCGCACATATAGCGCGAGCGTCGCGAGTTTGAGCCGGGCGATTTTGCTTTGAGCAAAGTGATGCGAGCTTAGCAGCGGAGTACCTGTGAAGACAAATATACTCATAGCGACCGTGCTGTAACTGGGATAAAGTATCTACAAGAGAATTGTAGAAATGTTAACTTGTAAAATATAATCGGGTTGACAATTGCACATAAGGGTGATATTCTCGATAAGAATGATAACCTTGATACCGGTACATGGTTAACAATTATGAGAGAAAGAGAAAATGATCATGAGTGAAGTAAAAGAATTAAAGAAACAAAAAGCATTCAGTACAATAGTACTTGTTCAGATAGCGATGTGTTCGGCTATAATGGCGGTCTGCTCCTGGATTTCCATTCCACTGACGGTTCCCGTTACCCTGCAGACATTTGCCATATTCTTTGCGGTATATTTCCTGGGAGGAAGAAACGGCACCATTTCCGTTTTGATATATATTCTTTTGGGTGCGGTGGGAGTACCTGTTTTTGCAGGATTTAAGGGAGGCATCGGAGCGCTTCTGGGTACCACCGGCGGATATATCATCGGTTTTATTTTCAGCGCCCTGGTATTCTGGCTCTTTGAGAAGTTATTTGGCAGAAAGCTCTGGGCCGAGATCGTGTCCATGGTTCTGGGACTTTTGGTCTGCTATGCCTTCGGAACCGCATGGTTTATGATCGTCTATGCCGGGACCAAGGGACCCATCACCCTCGCCACAGCTCTGGGATGGTGTGTATTTCCCTTTATTATCCCCGATATTGCTAAGATAGCACTGGCTCTGGGACTGGGAAAAACTCTCAGAAAAGTGATTAAGCTTTGATATTTTCGTCATTATGGCGAAAAATTGTATAAATTAGATAGAAAATTCACAAAATTTCAAAAGTTTTTGTGTAAATTATTCCATATACCATAAAATGTGTTATAATATCTCTACATATAAAAATCTATTTTTCTGCGGGATTTTATTGAAATTACTTGCAGAGTGGAGGGTGTATGGTTAAAAAAGAAATGATTGCCATGCTTCTTGCCGGCGGACAGGGCAGCCGCCTCGGAGTATTGACATCCAAGGTCGCTAAACCGGCGGTCGCATTCGGCGGAAAATATCGTATCATCGACTTTCCGCTTTCCAGTTGTATCAATTCCGGCGTAGACACCGTCGGAGTGCTTACACAGTATCAGCCGCTTCGTCTTAATACCCATATCGGAATCGGTATTCCCTGGGATCTTGACCGTAACATCGGAGGCGTCAGCGTCCTTCCCCCTTACGAGAAAAGTGAGAACAGCGAGTGGTATACAGGTACCGCCAATGCAATTTATCAGAACATCGAATATATGGAGAGTTTCAATCCGGAATATGTACTGATCCTCTCCGGGGACCACATATATAAGATGGACTATGAGGTTATGCTTGATTTCCATAAGGCGAACAAAGCGGATGTCACCATAGCGGTTATGCCGGTTCCCATGGAGGAAGCCAGCCGTTTCGGAATCATGATAGCTGATGAGAACAAGCGTATCACCGACTTCGAAGAAAAGCCCGCGCACCCCAGAAGCAATCTTGCCAGCATGGGAATATATATTTTCACCTGGAAGACACTTAAGGCAGCATTTACCGCACTCAAAGATCAGCCCAATCTTGACTTCGGTAAGCATGTGATCCCGTATTGCCACGAAAAAGGCAAACTCCTTTATGCATATGAATTTAACGGCTACTGGAAGGATGTAGGAACCTTAAACTCGTACTGGGAAGCCAATATGGAACTTATCGATATAGTTCCGGAGTTCAACCTCTACGAGGAGTATTGGAAGATCTACACCAAGTCAGAGATCCAGCCCCCTCAGTATTTCTCCAGAGACAGCAAAGTCGATAAGAGTATAATCGGAGAAGGGTCGGAAATATACGGCGAGGTTTACAATTCGGTCATCGGCTGCGGAGTTACCGTGGGCAAGGGTACTGTCGTCAGGGATTCCATAATCATGAACCAGACCCAGATCGGCGAAGGATGCGAACTGTATAAAGCAATAGTCGCCGAGGATACCGTCATCGGAAATAATGTAAAGCTCGGTGTGGGAGAAGAAGCATAGAACGATACTGCTCCACATATTTATAATCATGGCCTTGTCACTGTCGGAGAACGGAGTATCATTCCTGACGGAGTATCGGTAGGAAAGAACTCGGTTGTATTCGGCGAGACCACAGTGGCTGATTATCCAAACGGTAATCTGCCCAGCGGAAAAACTTTGATTAAGGTAGGTGATTAACTTATGAGAGCAATCGGAATTATTTTAGCCGGCGGAAGCAATCACCGCATGGATGTCCTCTCACAGAAGAGAGCAGTGTGTGCGATGCCTATCGCGGGAAGCTACAGAAGCATCGATTTTACATTGAGTAATATGTCCAACTCCCATATTCAGAAGGTTGCGGTCCTTACCCAGTACAACGCGGGAAGCCTCAACGAGCACCTGAATTCATCAAAGTGGTGGGACTTCGGACGTAAACAGGGCGGTTTGTACGTACTTACACCTGCCGTTACGGCTGACAACAGCAACTGGTATCGCGGAACCGCAGATGCCATTTACCAGAACTTAAGTTTCTTAAAGAAGAGCCATGAGCCCTATGTGGTCATTGCAAACGGTGACTGTGTATACAAGATGGACTTTAACAAGGTTCTGGAATATCATATAGACAAGAAGGCAGATATCACGGTTGTATGCTCTGACCTTCCGGAGGGATCCGCCATCGAGAGATACGGAACCATCACCTTAAACGAGGACAACCGCATTGAAGAGTTTGAGGAGAAGCCTCTTCAGGCGAAATCAAACATCGTGTCCTGCGGTGTGTATGTCATCCGCCGCAGACAGCTCATCGAGATGATCGAAAAGAGCGCACAGGAAGACAGATACGATTTTGTGAGAGATATTCTCATCAGATACAAGGATATCAAGAGGATCTACGGATACAAGACCACGGAATACTGGAGAAACATCGCAGCTGTTGACGATTATTTCAACACCAACATGGATTTCCTGAAGAAAGAGGTCAGAGATTACTTCTTCCGCACTCATCCGGATATCTACTCAAAGGTTGACGACCTTCCTCCCGCAAAGTACAATCCCGGGGCAAACATCAGCAACAGCCTGGTGTCCAGCGGTTGTATCATCAACGGCGTGATAGAGGATTCCGTCATATTTAAAAAGAGTTACATCGGAAACAACACGACCATAAAGAATTCGATCATTCTCAATGACGTGTATATCGCCGATAACGTAACTATCGAAAACTGTATTATTGAAAGTCACAGCACCATAAAGGCCGGTTCCTATTACAAGGGAGACAATGGAGTAAAGATTGTCGTTGAGAGGAACGAAAGGTATACTATCTAACATAATTTTACACGCATAAGTTATTCCGGCCGTTTCTTTTTGAAATGGTCGGAATTTTTTATCACAATTTTTCACAACTTGTGGTATAATAAATTTATAAAATAAATATAGGAGTGAGTTACAAAAATGGAAATTACGGATGTAAGAGTTCGCAAGACTACTAAAGAAGGCAAGATGAGAGCCATAGTCTCCATCACGCTGGACGAGGAGTTTGTCATTCACGATATTAAAGTGATTGAAGGCGAACGTGGTTTATTCATCGCTATGCCCAGTAAGAAATCGGCTGATGGAGAATACCGTGACATCGCACATCCGATCAATTCAGCAACGAGGGAGAAAATTCAGAACATTATCCTCAATGCGTACGAAAACGCAGAGGACGAGTAAGGCAGCAGGTCGCAGTTGAAAGAGTCGTAAAGCGATACCCGGTTCTTTTGGGAAAAATTGAATAACGTAATTGCAAATTTGCAGGGAATTCTTTTCGCGCGAAAGGAGTTGCCTGCATTTTGTATTCATTGTAAAATCAGATGCAGAAGTATGTTTTAAGAGGATAATAGAATGTTTATTATAGCAGGACTGGGTAATCCCGGACGTGAATATGCAAACACGAGGCACAATGCGGGCTTTATGGTGATCGACGCCATCGCGGAAAAGGCGAGCATATCCGTCACGGAAAAAAAGCACAAGGCACTCATCGGAAAGGGTGTGTTTGCGGGGGAAAAGGTGGTGCTTGTAAAGCCACAGACATATATGAATCTCTCGGGAGAAAGCATCCGGGAGGTGACGGACTATTACAAGGTGGATGCCACAAGCGAGCTTATAGTCATATCGGATGACATAGATCTGGATGTGGGACAGCTCCGCATCAGACCCAAAGGAAGTGCCGGTGGACACAACGGATTAAAGAACATAATCCAGCACCTGGGAACGGAAGAATTCATCCGCTTAAGAGTCGGGGTCGGAGCTAAGCAAAAGGGCGGGGATCTGGTATCCCATGTGCTGGGCAGCATCGACAAGGATGATTATGAGAGTTTTGCGGAGGCAGTGGCTAATGCGGTGGATGCCACGGAAACCATCATGAATGAAGGCACCGAGACCGCAATGAACAAGTTTAACACCAAAAAGAAGAAGTAGAAGCATTATTATGAAAGCAATGTTTACGCCCCTGGAGGAGCTGGCGGATTTTCGGAGCATCAGGGATATCATTAAACACAAAAAGAATAAAGGCATTATATCCCTCACGGGGTGTGTGGATGCGCAGAAGCTTCATTTGATGCGGGCACTTTCAAGGGAAAGCAGGGTTACTTTGATCGTCACCTATGACGAACTGAAGGCCAGGGAAATATACGAGGAATATCTTTTTTATGATCCGAACACCTGCTTTTTTCCCGCAAAGGATCTGATCTTTTTCCAGGCTGATGTCCACGGAAACGAGCTGACAAGAGAGCGGGTCATTACCATGAGGCGTTTGTATGAAGGTGCGCCTGTGACCATTGTCACCACATATGCGGCTCTTATGAATCCGGTGGCTGTCAGGGAAACGGAGGACTCAGTTCTTAAATACAAGGTGGGAGATGAACTGAAGATAAAGGATATCTCGAGAAAGCTTGTGAGCCTGGGATATGAAAAACTCCCGCAGGTTGAAGGACCGGGACAGTTTGCCGTCAGGGGAGATATCATAGATATATTTGATCTGACGGAGGAGAATCCATACAGAATAGAGCTCTGGGGGGATACCATCGATTCCATCAGGGCTTTTGATGTTCTGACACAGCGCTCCATAGAGAATCTGGAAGAGACCATGGTTTATCCCGCAACGGAGATCATTCTGACGGAGGATGAACTGGAAGCAGGAATAGAAAAGATCTGCAAAGAGGGGGAAAAGTACGAAGAGAAGCTGAGGAAAGCCTTTAAGACGGAAGAGGCTCACAGGATCTCTAAGAGTATGAAGCAGCTCCGGGAAGAGGTGCTGGAGCTATCTTTAAAGGTAAATCTGGAAAGCTATATCAGATATTTCTACGAGGACAATCCGAATGCCAGGCTTTTGTCGCTGCCTGAATGGATAGGGGATCTGACAGGAAAAGAGGCTTATGTATTTCTGGAGGAACCCGGAAGATTAAAGGAACAGGGCGATGCCGTATGGTATGAATTCACGGAAAGCTACAAACATAGGTTGGAGCTGGGATACTGTCTGCCGGGAGAACTTGATCTCCTGTACACGGGAGCGGAGATCGCAGCGAAGATCTCAAGCCTGACCGCCATATCCATGGCTACCCTGAGCGGGGAGCAGGGATACTTTGAAACAGATTACAGATATGATATAGGAGCCAGGAATATTGCTTCCTACAACGGCAGCTTTGAAGCACTCTCAAAGGACCTTGAAGGATACAGGAAAAAGAAGTATCAGGTTCTTTTGCTTTCGCCCTCCAGAACGAGAGCAAAGCGTCTTGCGGAGGAGATCAGAAATCTGGATATCCCCGCAGTTTATTCCGATGACCCGGACAGAGAGATCACCGAGGGGGAAGTACTGGTCAGATACGGCAGGATATCAAAGGGATTCGAGTATCCGCTGATCAAATTCGTGGTGCTGGCTGAGACGGATATCTTTGGCGCGGAGAGAAAGAAAAAGCGCCGCAGGGCAACAGCATATCAGGGAGAAAAGATCAGTTCCCTGGAGGACTTAAAGCCCGGCGATTATGTTGTTCACGAAGTCTATGGACTGGGTGTTTATAAGGGAATAGAAAAGGTTGAAGCCGAAAAGGCAGTGAGAGATTACATCCGCCTCGAATACCGGGACGGAGGGGTGCTCTATGTTTTGGCAACGGAATTAAACGAACTGCAAAAGTATGCTTCAGCGGACGCGGAAAAGGTTCCGAAGATAAACAAGCTGGGAACCAAAGAGTGGGAAAAGACCAAGGCAAAGGTGCGTGAATCCGTTGAGGGGATCGCACAGGATCTGGTGGAACTCTATGCAAAGCGTCAGCAGACCACCGGATATGTATATGAAAAGGATACGGTGTGGCAGCAGGAATTTGAGGAGCTCTTCCCCTACGAGGAGACCGAGGATCAAAAGAAAGCCATCGAAGATACCAAGGCGGATATGGAAAGCAACCGTATCATGGACAGGCTCATCTGCGGAGATGTGGGCTTCGGAAAGACCGAGATAGCCATAAGAGCAGCTTTCAAGGCAGTGCAGGAGAATAAACAGGTGGCATATCTGGTGCCCACCACCATTCTGGCACAGCAGCATTACAATACCTTTGTACAGCGTATGAAGGATTTCCCGGTGAGGGTGGAGCTTTTATCAAGGTTCCGTACCGCTTCGGAGATAAAGAAGGCTTTAGCGGATCTGAAGGCAGGTCAGGTGGATATCGTCATCGGAACCCACAGGCTTCTTTCAAAGGACGTGGAGTACAAGGATCTGGGGCTTTTGATCATCGATGAGGAGCAGAGGTTCGGCGTCACTCACAAGGAAAAGATCAAAAAACTCAGGGAAAATGTGGATGTTCTCACACTTTCCGCTACTCCCATACCCAGAACCCTTCATATGAGTCTGGTGGGTATCAGGGATATGAGTCTGCTCACGGAGGCCCCTAACGACAGACTTCCCATTCAGACCTTTGTGTGCGAGCACAATGATGAGCTGGTCCGGGAAGCCATCACCAGGGAACTGGCTCGGGGCGGACAGGTATATTATGTGTTCAACAGGGTAAACCAGATCGCTGAGGTGGCTGCAAAGCTTCAGGACATGATACCAAATGCGAATGTGGCATACGCTCACGGACAGATGCCGGAGAGAGAACTGGAAGATATCATGGTGGACTTTGTAAACGGGGATATCGATGTGCTGGTATCCACCACCATCATAGAGACGGGAATGGACATATCCAATGTAAACACATTGATCATACAGGATTCTGACCGTTTCGGACTTTCACAGCTCTATCAGTTAAGAGGCCGGGTAGGACGTTCAAACAGGGTGGCTTACGCCTTTTTGATGTACAGCAGGACCAAGATCCTCTCGGAGGTTGCGGAGAAGCGACTGGAGGCTATCAGAGAGTTTACCGATCTGGGAAGCGGCTTTAAGATCGCCATGCGTGACCTGGAGATCAGAGGTGCGGGAAATCTTCTGGGGAAGAGTCAGCACGGGCATATGGAGGCTGTCGGGTACGAGCTGTATTGCAAGATGCTGGGCGAGGCTGTTTCCAGAATGAAGGGAATAGAGGTAGCGGAAGATTTCAATACGGTCATCAATATCGATGTCAGCGCCTACATACCACAGGAATACATCTTTAACGAAGAGCAGAAGCTTGATATGTACAAGCGTATAGCAGGTATAGGCACGGAAAAGGAAATGGATGAGATAAGGGATGAGCTCATGGACCGTTTTGGAAATGTGCCTCCCGAAGCAGAAAATCTCCTCCGTATTTCCCTTATGAGAGCAAAGGCCCATAAACTCTACATGACAGAGATAAGAAACGGCGACGGCAGGATCAATTTTATCTTCAAGCCCGATGCCAAGCTCCGTGCGGAGTTTATTCCGGACGTTATGCTGAATGTGGGAAAGAGGCTGACCTTTTCTCAATATGGCAAGCCCGCGTTTGTATACCAATACGAAAGGGAGATCCTGGTGGAAAAGGAAGAGGAGCAGGTTCTTAATCTGACGGAAAAGCTTTTGGATGATATGAAGATCCTCCTGCCCGAAGAAAAATAAAACTCAGAAAAATAAAAGGGGGAAGTGATCACTCACTTCCCTCGGGAACATCTATTAATTCAGGCTCCGGTGTGGGGAGATGATTTCTTGCGGTCCATACGATGAGGCGGGCAAGTTCATCTGCCGTTTCAGGAATTCCCTCTTTTATAGCAGTAAAGTTAAGGTCATCAGCGGCGTTATCCGTAAGTGCCGGATCGTAATCCGGGATGGAGGAGGCGCCGCCGTTTTTGTATACCCGGGATCCGTAAATGAGCATGGCCTGGGAGACATTGTTTCTGGTGATGATATCCTCCGCACCCAGTTCTATGGAGACTATTATATGATTGCCTGAGCCGCTGTTTACGGATATGGCGCTGACAAGACAGCTTCCCGCTTTGTTGGTGGTTCCGGTCTTCAGTCCTACCACACCGTTTAGATTGTAGAGCATGGGATTTGTGTTGTAAACCCAGCGGTCAAAGGAGGGAAGGAACTTGCCTGTGCTGGATGTCACTTCGATCACCTGAGGATAGGTGGAGAGAAGATAGCATACCAGCTTGAACATATCATTTGCCGTGATCTGGTTCTGAACCTTGCCCTGCATTGTCTCTTCAGTGTAAACCGGGAGTCCGTTACAGGTATAGAATTTAGTTCCTTCGGACAACCCTATGGCAGCAGCCTTGTCGTTCATTTTTTTCACAAAGGCTTTTTCGGAGCCGGCTACGGCCTCGGCCAAGGTGAGGGTGCACTCGTTGTTGGAGGGAAGGAGCATTCCGTATATGAGTTCCTCCACCGTGACCGCAGTGCCCTCGGGTATGACAAAGGCTCTGTCTATTGAGTGGGAGAGCTTTTCAACATTTGCTGAGGTGTACACCGTGCTGTCAAGGGACAGGCTGCCGCTGCTTATGGCATCCATTACCACTATATAGGTCATGAGCTTGGTGGTGCTGGCCATGGCAACGGATCTGTCGCCGCAGTAGCTGTAATATATTTCTCCGTTGGTGGCATCACCCACCAGAACGGAATTAGTTCCGAGGAAGTATCCGGTCCTTTCCATTTCTCTCGGGTCTATGGAAAGGGGAAGGGAAGGGTCGATCACCAGCTGACCGTTTTGGTAGCTCATGGATACATCAAGTATCAGTGCCAGGTCCGACAGGTACATGAAGCAG
>CACXGM010000097.1 GCA_902767075.1 uncultured Lachnospiraceae bacterium | reverse complement strand
GTGAGTTTCTCACCATAACTGAGATCCTCTTTTAAGTCCTTCTTTTCTTTTAATTCCGCATCACGTGCTTTTTTCTTTTCTTCCTTGTTGCCGTACTCGTAATCCTTTACCCATTGGGAAACGGCTTCTTTTGTGATCTGTCCGGCCTCCAATGCCTTTGCCTTCTCCAATACCTCCTCGGGAGGAATATTTGTGAAATCGATATTTGAAAATCCAAGTCTCTTGATAAGATAGCTGTTTCCGATATCGGCGGCATTGGTCTTCTCAACAAGGTCAGCGTTCTTGTCAATGGATCTGGAATAGTTCAGGATCCTGGTAGTCTGCTCCTTTCCGAAGATCTCCTCGTTTTCTATCATATTCTTGCCAAGAACGGTAGCAAGCTTTCTGGCAGACATTCCCAGACTTTTGATAATGGATTTATCCATCATGTTAAACGATCCGTCCAGACCTGCATGGGAAAAAATAAGGTCAATTGAATTGTCCTCTCTCTGGAAAACGGAAAAAACATTTTCTCCCACGCTTATGGTTATGGATTGAAACTTATTCTCTTCAAAAAGAGTGAGTGCCTTCCAAAGACTGTTGATCTGAGCGATGGCATTCTTCCTGTCTTCCTTAGAAGTGCCCAGTGCTTCGACCAGTGCATTCGGAAGTGAGGATCTGGTGAACAGATCGACTAAAAGCTTACCCTCTTTTTGAAGGATATCGTCATCATCCTTTGTGGGATATTTTTCGAACATGGTCCTTAAGGATCTGATCCTCTTATCCCCGTTTTCATATTGATCCTTCATTTTATCTGTGACAAATTTATTCTTTGCAATATACTCCTTCTGCTCCACCAGAAGATCTTTGGAGCTGACAGGGCCTTTTCCTATCAGGCCTCGCCATACCAGCTGCTTCGCCATGGCAATGGAATTAAACTCATTTAACAGACTGGTTCTTTTTTCTTTGACAAGGCGATATCTTTCTATACCCTTGTCTGACTTGGGGTGCTTCTTTTTAAGGTATTTTGTACAGCTGACGATAGCCCTTCTGTAGCAGGTTTCGATGTCGAACATCTGTCCCGCGTTCGCTGTCGCCAAATGACGCATACGTGCTTTCTCTTCTTCCGTCAGCTGATCGCTTTCCAGGTCGCCGATCTGCTCGAACTTAAGAGGCTTCAAAAGCTCATCCTCCAGGTTCTTTATGGAATCCTTTACAGCCTTCATCTCATCACTGTCCTTGCGATAGCGATGACTGTTGAGCAGAATATGGGACAGATTTCTCCCTTTTAATGACTCAAGCTTAGCCATTTCCGTAGCATCAAGCTGGATGCTCTTGTCCTTCATAGCGAAATCGATCATACGGTTATCCATAATGGCCCGATTTACACTGTCCTTTGCCTGCCTGTTCTGCTGCATCTCACTGGGTTTAAACAGAAGGCTCTGATCTCCGTCATCACCGGTGAGGATATTGACTATTCTTTTTTGAACCTTAAACTGATCCAACTGTTCCTGATTGCTTCCGCTCATAATGATACCGCTCCTTATATAGATGCCCGCCTCATCAATACCAAGATACAAAACTACGACTTTATTCTACCACAAAAAGTGCAACAAAATCATAACTAATCCTAAAGAAGTTTAGGTGTTTTTTTCAAGAATCAAAAAACCGGCCTGTCCGGCCGGTTTTGTAACTCAGTGTTTGATCTGGGTAAGTATCTGCAAAGCTCTTTTAATTCTCTGAGATCAGATCATATACATTCTTGCAAGCAGGATAGATCTGCTTGAATACCTGATACTTCTTTTCGTATCTTGCGGCGATCTCGGCATCGGGCTCAACGGTCTTCTTAACCTTAACGATAGCCTTCGCAGCATCCTCGACTGAAGCGTACTCTCCACATGCAACGGCTGCGAGCATAGCTCCTCCGAGAGAAGGTCCTTCCTCAACCTCGAGGATATCAACCTTCATATTCATGATATTGGCCATCATCTTCTGCCAGAGAGGACTCTTTGCTCCACCGCCGCAGATCTTTGTTCTCTCGGGAGCGATCCCGAGGCTTCTTGCTACTTCCATTGAATCACGAAGAGCGAATGCAACGCCTTCAAGTACTGCCTGAGTCATATCGGCGCGGGTATTGTCCATGGTAAGTCCGATAAAGGTTCCGCGGGCGTTTGGATTGTTGTGAGGTGATCTCTCGCCCATAAGGTAAGGAAGGAAGTAAACATGGTTATTTCCAAGCTTATCGTCGGTAATAGGCTCCTGCTCTTTTCCGTACTCCTTGGTTCCGATGATCTCGTCCATCCACCACTTGTTGCAGGAAGCTGCTGAAAGCATACATCCCATAAGATGGAATTTTCCGTCCGCATGGTCAAATGAGTGAAGTGCGTTGTTTGAATCCACACCAAACTTATTTGAAGAGATGAAGAGTGTTCCGCTTGTTCCAAGGGAGATATTACATGCTCCATCACCAACGGTTCCCGTTCCCACAGCTGCTGCGGCATTGTCTCCTGCACCTGCTGCAACGACTACGCCGTCCTTAAGGCCGAGTTCCATGGCAAGTTCATGGTTAAGTTCTCCCACTTTTTCGTAGCTCTGGTAAAGAGTGGGCAGCATATCCTCGGTGATACCGCAGATATCGCACATTTCCTTTGACCACTTGTGGTTCTCAACATCTAAAAGAAGCATTCCGGATGCATCTGAATAATCAGTGCAGAAGGTATCTGTAAGTTTATACGCAAGGTAATCCTTGGGAAGCATTATCTTTTTGATCTTCTTAAAGTTTTCAGGCTCATTTTCCTTAACCCAGAGGATCTTGGGAGCGGTAAAGCCTGCAAATGCGATGTTTGCGGTATATTTTGAAAGGGTGGTCTTTCCGATCTCGTTATTGAGGTAGTCAACCTGCTTCTGGGTTCTTCCGTCGTTCCAGAGGATCGCGGGGCGGATCACATTATCGTTCTCATCGAGGATAACAAGTCCGTGCATCTGTCCGCCGAAGCTGATTCCTGCTACCTGGCTCTTATCCTGTCCATCTAAGAGTTCCTTTAATCCTGCAACGGACTGTTCATACCAGTCCTCGGGCTTCTGCTCTGACCAGCCGGGGTTTGGGAAGTATAAAGGGTATTCTTTTGAGACGATCTTTTTGATCTCTCCCTTTTCGTTCATGAGAAGTAATTTAACTGCGCTTGTTCCTAAATCAATTCCTACGTAAAGCATTTTTGATCTCCTTTTCATTCACATTTTTTATTTATCCTAGTCACGGCGATCAGTGCCGATCATTTCAACGCTCACACGCCTTGCGGCTCTCACCGCGTACGTAGCGGTACTAACTTCGAGCCTAAAAGACAGGCTCTCAGTAAGTGCCGACGACGCTCAAAGGTGAGCTTATGAAACGATCGACACTATCGCCTGTGTAAAACATATAAAGCTTATGTTTATTATATACCGAGATGTATCTATCCGAGTCGCGGGCGCAGCAATCTGTATTTCTGAGATGATAAGCGGAGCACTTAGCGAGAGTCACGTGCGAAAATCGGTCCCGGCGATAATGTTCGAGCAGCTCGCACAAATATAGTGCGAGCGTTGCGAGTTTGAGCCGGGCGATTTTGTCCTGAGCAAAGTGACACGAGCTTAGTAGCGGAGTCTTTATCGAAGAAATACAGTTGCCGTGGTCGCGACGTAGTCATGTATTATTTTGCTACTATCGAGTTATCATTTACCGAGAAATCAAACTCCTCAGGCTTGGTACCAGTAAGTGCTGCGCTTCTCGAGTCAGGCTGATGGGTGCCGACGTAAACCGTGATATCGCCGTCTACCGTAACCTCATTCTTCCCAAGATGAAGTCCAAGAGCCTCATTGGGAAGTTCGATCTCTACATGCTTAAGCTCTCCGGGAAGAAGTCTGACTTTCTTCAGTCCC
>CACXGM010000096.1 GCA_902767075.1 uncultured Lachnospiraceae bacterium | reverse complement strand
TATCAAGGCCTTCTCGCAACAGATTTATTCCCACCAGCACATCAAAAACATCCAGTCTCATGTCGCGGATTATCTTCTGTCTCTCCAGGGCCTCCACATCGGAATGCATGTATTTTACGCGGACTCCCGTCTCACGGAGATAATCCGTAAGATCCTCCGCCATGCGTTTTGTCATGGTGGTGATGAGGACTTTGTGCTTGTTTGCGGTCTCTTTTTTTATCTCTCCCAGAAGATCATCGATCTGTCCTTCGACAGGGCGAACGGAAACCTCGGGATCCAGGAGGCCCGTAGGTCGGATCACCTGCTCCGTGCGAAGAAGTTCGTGCTCCTCCTCATAGGTAGAGGGTGTCGCGGACACAAAGAGCATCTGGTTAATGTGCCCTTCAAATTCTTCGAAGTTTAGGGGCCTGTTGTCCAGAGCCGAGGGCAGTCTGAAGCCGTAATCCACCAGCGTGGTCTTTCTCGATCTGTCCCCGGCATACATGGCTCTGATCTGCGGAATGGTCATGTGGGACTCGTCAATGATTATGAGAAAATCGTCATCAAAATAGTCCAAAAGACATTTGGGCGGTTCCCCCGGCGCTGCACCTGAAAGATGTCTTGAATAGTTCTCTATACCGGAGCAAAAGCCCGTCTCTCTGATCATCTCCACATCAAAATTGGTTCTCTCGGAGATGCGCTGGGCTTCGATGAGCCTGTCCTCGGATTTAAAATATTTGATGCGCTCCTCCAGTTCTTTTTCTATGCCGTCGCAGGCTCTTTTAAGGGTCTCCTCCTCCACAACATAATGGGATGCGGGGAAGAGCATCACATGCTCGGGAGTGCGGAGAACTTTGCCGTTCAATGCGTCGATCTCCGTGATCCTGTCGATCTCATCACCGAAGAATTCAATCCTGACAATATAATCCGGGCCGTGAAAAGCTGTGGATGGTGCCACCTCCAGCACATCGCCGTGAACTCTGAAGGTGCTGCGGGCCAGATCCATATCGTTTCTTGTATACTGGATGCTCACCAGACCCTTTATCACTTCGTCACGGTCTATCCGCTGTCCTCTTCTTAAGGAAAGGCACATGGCTTTGAATTCCTTGGGCGACCCCAGACCGTATATGCAGGAAACGGAGGCCACCACGATAACATCCTTTCTCTCTGTAAGGGATGCTGTCGCGGAGAGTCTGAGTCTGTCTATCTCATCATTTATGGATGAATCCTTTGCGATATATGTATCGGACTGAGGAACATAGGCCTCGGGCTGGTAATAATCGTAGTAGGATACAAAATACTCTACCGCGTTCTCCGGAAAGAATTCCTTCATCTCGCCATATAACTGGCCGGCAAGAGTTTTGTTGTGCGAGATGATAAGCGTCGGTTTCTGAAGGGCCTGAATAACATTTGCCATAGTGAAGGTCTTGCCGGATCCTGTAACCCCCAGCAGAGTCTCAAACTGATTACCCTGCTTGAACCCCTCCACCAATTCTTTTATTGCCCTGGGCTGGTCGCCTGTGGGCTGATACTCTGAGTGTAATTTAAATTCCATAATTGTTCCTCTTTATGACCCATGGGGACGGAGTCAGTGGGTCATTTTCCGGTGCTTCCTCCGTAAATAATCTTTACTTTTGGTATTCTCCGTTAGACTTTCTCAAAAATGACCCACTGACTCCGTCCCCATGGGTCATTTGGGTTATTTTGCGGAGAAGGCGGCGCGAAAGAAGTATCTGATGCGGGCCCTTTGTCTGCCGCGTCCCATTAGTCTGTGCCGTAAAAGTCCGTAATTGTTAAGAAGCGTTTTTTCCGTGTCGGCAGTGTCTTCGCCGGGTATGTTTTTGTCGTAAAGGATCTCTTCATACCTGGAAATAAACCTCCTTTCCTCCTCAGTAAAAAGCGTTCCGATACGTGCTGAAAACTCCGTAAGGGTCTCCCCCTCTGCCGGTTTTTCATCCATGGCTTCAAGTATCATAAAGCATCTCATACAGATCCCGGCCACAAGCTCCCTCCCCTTTAGCTTTCTGAATCTTATATCCCTGATGATAAAGCGGATAAGGAGCATCATGATTATAACCAGCACAAGGCTTCCCACTATGATGCTGACCGTAGTGATGACAATACGTCTCTTTCTTTGCTGCTCGGCCCTTATCCTCTCCTGTTCTCTCAAAAGCTCCGCCTCGTCGATCTCAGGGGCAGGTGTTTCCTTGCTCTCGTTCATTTCCTCGCCGAAAAGAAAATCCGCATCAGCAGGGTGATTTTTCAGATCCTCATAATACTCCGGGGACTTAAGCTTTCCCCCCCACTCGGGAAGAGATTTAAAGCCGGGAGTGGGTTCAAATCCGATCCAGCCAAGACCCTCTATATAGCACTCCGGCCAGGCATGGGCCATATTTTCTGTCACCGTCACTTGTTTTGAATCCCCTTCCGGGATCCTGTACCCCTGGACATATCTTGCCGGAATATCCAGCGTCCTGGCCATAAGTACAAAGGCCGTGGCATAGTAACTGCAATATCCTTCTGTGTTTTCAACCAGGAAATATTCCAAAAAGTCTTCCTGGGAACTTACCCTGTTCCTCGGAATATCTATATCCGTCACATACTCATGGGAACTGAGCCAGCTTTCCAGAGCCTTTAACCTCTCATAATCCCCGGCGGTCTCCCGAGGCCCCGCAATGCTCTCAATATAAGCCGTCAGTTCATTGGATATCTGCGGCTTTTTCCCATAGATCTCCTTGATGCCTTCGCGGTAGTTTAAGAGATCCTCATAGGTATATACACCGCCGCCTTCCCTTCTGTACTTTGAGGCAGTCATTTTGAAGGTTTCCTCCGAAATATCCCTCTTATATTCCGCCAGTTCTTCCCCTCCGCGGTTTAATATAAAGCCGGACACCCTGTAGGAGTAGCCGTACCTTTTCTTTTCCGTGAACAGGATATTGTCCCCGGCTTCGCTTACATTTTTTAAGTACTTTTCTCCCAGGATCACCTTTGGGACAGTAAATACATATTCCGTCCTGATATCTCTGACGGTGATATCGTTTGAGACATATCTGCATACATCATTTGTGTTGTAGGGATAGGTTTCGTAAATAGCGCTGACCGTCTCAAGCGTATCCAGCATTCTGCCGGGATCCGTGTTCTCATCATCGGAAGTCCACTCCTTCCCGTCAAAATCCGAAAAGACCCTGCCCGCCAGATAAGTGGCTCCCCTGTTTGGAAGAATCCCCGTAACATACAGAGCCTCCTTGTCGTTTCCCTCAATTTTGTCAAACAAACTGCCTCTTCCGTCAAAGCCGATCTTTGTACTCGAATAATCGGGAAGCCCCCAATCTATCCTGTGAAGAAGATCCCTGCCCTTGTCCGCTATCCTCTCATATACCCTGACGATGGCCGTCCAGTCAATGGGCTTCTCTGATATCGGAACAAAACATACTAATAAAAACAGCAAAACAAAATAAGGGAACAAGAAAACTACTTTATATTCATCCTTAAGCTGTAAAAGTTCTCTCAGGCAATCTGCCGCAGAGATGACCGCCCCGGTGAGAAGTCCCGCCATGGTAAGCCTCCCCGGATCCGCTCCGAGGACCATCATCAATATGCTTCCGGCCAATGTAAGAATGCATAATGCGATCTTTGTCTGTTTTGCGATAGTGACAATGCAGGCCACAGAATAAGCCAGCAAAAAGGAAAGCAGTATTCCCACCGCATACACCGCTCCCTGGTATACTCCGGAGTGAACATTTTCCTGCTCCGTTTCGTTTTCCATCCAGGTGGTGAATATGCGGTGAACCTGTCCCGACAGCGCAAGACCTATGGCGAGAGTGTACATCAGGCGGTATAACAGGATAAATACCCCTTTTTTACCCTTGTCTTTATCCTTCATCCTTATCTCCCACCGCCAATATCTTCACATTTTTCCCTGATCTTTCAAGGTAATCACAGACCGCGCTTGTAACCTTGCCGGGCTGTGATGCTATGACAAAACAATTGTTAAAACAAAGAGCCTTCGGACTCTGCATCAATTCCTGTAAAAGAAGGGATCCATCCCCGTTTTCATCGAAGACGATACCGGACACTTCATCCACATATTCCTGAAATCCTGTATCGGATGATACTTCGGTATGAACGCATCTGTCCCCTCCCGAGATTGCAAAAAGGGAAACGGGTATTCCCTGTCTCACATAATAAAAGCTTATATCCAGGATCCTTTTAATGATCCTGTGCTCATCCGGAATATATTTATATTTATCATCCGAATATCTCACCGTGTCGGGGATCAGAAGGATGCCCCTCTTTTCCTCGCCGGTCTTGGTGCGCACAAAGAGTTCGCCCATCCTTGCGCTGACTCTCCAGTTGATATTCCTCACATCATCCCCCGGAACATACTCCCTCATGATCACATCGGGTATGTCCTGCGTGGTCTTTGATTCCAGGAATTCTTCCGTGACTCTTTCTCTTTCGATCCCTTCGTCGGTGGCTCTCTCGGGCTTAACGTTCACCAGAAGGGGTTCCGGATTTTTGAAATTCAATCTGATCAGTCTGAAAGGGTCTAAGATACTGATCCTCTCCACCCCGACAAAGTACTCTCCCCTGTATCTGCAGACTATTCCCGTCTCAAGTCTCATTCCCTCCCCGGGGGAAAGCTCATATTCATTCTTTTCCTCTAATCCTTCTATCTCCGAAAAAAATCCGAAAAAGCTGACACTGATACTGGAAAACAGCAGTTTTTTTTCGTTCTGCAAAGTGATGAAATACGGAGTACTGCTTCCCGCTACCGGGTTTTTTGAACCTATTTCCTGATAAATGCGGTAATTGAAAAAAACATAGATCAGATAAACAAGCGAGGTAACAGGAATAAAAGTGAGTACCAGAAACAGACCGTAGCTTACGGGGCCGCCATAAAAGCTTATACCCACTACGGACAATACCCATAATACACCGAAAATGATCCTGTTCCTGAGCATATTTTCTATGCCTCCATGGGGATCTTAGCCGCAAGTATCAGGGACCAGAGGAGTTTTTCCGGATTCTCAGCCTTTATCCTGGCCTCGGAAGTGAGTTTTAGCCTATGTTCCAGCACACTGAGTGCCACCGCCTTCACATCATCGGGCTTTACGAAATCTCTGCCTTCCACATAGGCATTTGCCCTGGCAGCATCCACCAGCGCCAGACCCGCCCTGGGGCTTGCACCCACCACGAAGCTCTCGGATTTTCTGGTCTGTTCCAGAATATTACCTATATACTCAAGCACGGCTCTGCTCATATGAACGGATGCTGCTTCATCCTGCATCTTTGCGATGTCCGCCATGGTGCACACGGGGGATATCTTTTCTTCCAGTTCTCCGGTGATATGCTTCTGTGCCATAAGTATCTCGGCTTCCTTCGATGGATAACCAACGGTTATTCTCATCAGAAATCTGTCCGTCTGCGCTTCCGGAAGAGGAAATGTCCCGATAAACTCTGTGGGGTTTTGAGTAGCGATGACCATAAAGGGCTTTGGGATCTCAATATCCCGGCCGTCAATGCTGACCTTTCCCTCCGCCATGGCTTCAAGCATGGCTGCCTGGGTCTTGGGTGAAGTTCTGTTGATCTCATCTGCCAGCAGGATCTGATTCATAATAGGTCCTTCGTGAAATTCAAATTCTCTGCTTGCCATATTAAATACAGATACACCCAGAACATCTCCCGGAAGTGTATCGGGAGTGAACTGTATTCTGCCAAAGCTTGCGTCAATACTCTCAGCCAATGTCTTTGCCAGCTTGGTCTTTCCCACCCCCGGCACATCCTCGATCAAAAGATGCCCCCGTGCCAGAAGACATATGAGTGCCTTTGTGACCACATCTTCCTTTCCCACAAAGTATTTGTTTATTTGCTCTCTCAATTCAGTAAGCAAGGTATTGCCCCCTTTTATATTATTTATAAATCTTTTCATATAAAGCAAAAATGGTACACCTTTTTAAGTATACCATTTTTTGATCTATATTGTGTTTTTTCATTCATCAAAGGAGACTTTTCCGTTTGACACCTTGAATCTTTCTTCGGCGATCATCCTGGTGATCCTGGACCTTGGTATTCCCGTCCCTTTTTCCACCTGAATGATATTGGCACCGGGATGGGTCTCCAGGTATTTTCTCACCTGTCCGTAGGAGTCATACTCGCTGTGATTACAGTCGGGGCATTTATACTCCCCAAGACCGTCATACTTAAGTATCGCTCCGCAGATTCTGCAGACATTGGGCTTAACCTCTTCGTCGTCATATGCCATTGACCGAAGACGTTTTTCTTTTTCGGCTTTGTTCTCTTTTTCCTTTTCTTCACGAACAGGAGTCATGGGCGGACGTCTGACCTCGTTGATAGTCATCTTATATCCCTTCATCCAGCGCCTCCTTTCCGGATTTTTAAATCCTCAATCCAGCTTGCTTTTTCCGCCGAGATATTTAACGGCTTCCTCCAGCTGATTGTCGATCGCTTCCTCGCCGGTATACAATTCTCCGTCAAAAACAACCTCTACATCAGGTTCGATACCTACTCCGTCAATGGCTGTTCCGTTGGGAGTGAAATACTGATCCGTAGTAAGTTTGATAGCCGAATCATCGATCAGAGAATAAAAGGATTGAACGACTCCTTTTCCATAGGTCCTGGTGCCAACGGTTACAGCTCTGCCGCGGTCTCTCATGGCTCCCGTGAAAATCTCGGAAGCGCTGGCAGTCCTGCTGTTGGTGAGGATCACTATGGGCAGATCTATCTCATCTGGGAAGTAGGAATTGTACAGTGTCCTCTCTCCCTTGGAGTTCTCAATGTAAAGCACGTCTCCCTCGGGAAGACATATCTCTAAAACATCCAGAGCAGCGTTCACAAGGCCGCCGCCATTTGATCTTAGGTCGATTATGAGTCCCCTGCTCATCCCCTCGCCGATCAGGCTGTCATATTTTTCCTGAAACTGCTCTGCCGTGGTATCATACCATCTTGAAATATGGATATAGCCTATACCATCATCCAGCATCTTGCCGTCAACGGTAATATCCACTACCTCGTCACGTATGGGCTCTAAGTCGATATATCTGTCCTCAGAGGGTCTGTAGACCGTGATCAAAACCTTGGTTCCCTTTTCACCCCTGATAATATTTGCCAGTTCCTCTGAACTCAGGGATCCGATATCCTCCCCTTCCACCTTGACAATATTGTCGTCGGCCTTAAACCCGGCTCTTTCGGCGGGAGAATCGGGAATAACCTCGTCGATCACCGCATAGGTATCGGCTTCCTTGAAAAACATTACGCCGATCCCGTAGAACTTTCCGCTGTATCCGGTCATTTCGGCTTCTATTTCTTCTTTGGTATAGTAATCGCTGTACTTATCCCCCGTTCCGGCCAAAAGTCCGTCCAGCATGGAAGCCTGTAGATTCTCTCTGTCGGTATCGTAGATCGAATGCTCATCTATATAGTTCTGTATCTGTCTTATCTTTTGAACCGTGGTATCATCGAGCACAAATTCCTCATCGGATATAGGTGAAACAGGCTCAGATTCCACATTTGTTACCGCTTTTCTTCCGGTCACGATGAGTATCACTATGATCATGACCACACTCATCACCAGCGCTCCGATCAGAATACCGGCGATGAAAAGCTTCTTGTCGCCCTTGTTCTGTGTCGCAGGTTCCTGTATTTCGTTGTTCAAACTGTCCATCTTAAAAACGCCTCTTGATCACTTTTATGTTGTGCTTTCTTATTTTCACTTAGTAGAAAGGATAATAATTATTTGGATCAACATATTCTCCGTTGAGTCGCACGCTAAAGTGCAGATGGTTTCCCGTGGAGTTTCCGGTACTTCCCACCAAAGCTATGGTCTGTCCCGTTGTAACTGTGTCCCCTTCCTTTACATTCAGCGAGGATGCATGCATATAAACGGTATAAAGTCCGTCACCGTGATTTATCATCACATAATTTCCCATGGATGAATTATATCCCGCGCCCGCAACAATACCGGAATACGCGGCATAGATAGCTGTTCCGTAGGGCGCCGCCAGATCGACTCCGCTGTGGAATTTCTCGGTTTTAAAAATGGGATGAACTCTCCATCCGTACTTGCTGGACACATATTTGTATGAAGCTATGGGCAGGATAAAGGATCCGCCGTCGTAGGTTGTAGCCTTGCTCTGTTGTGCAAGCCACAGCTGCTTTTGCTCTATCTCGATAGCCTTGTTCAGTGCTGCGATCTCATCATCATAGGTATCCAGCTGATTTTCCAGCGAATCAATCTGGGCCTGGGATTCCGCAATGCTCTTCATGTACTCTTCAAGCTGTGCGTTCTTTGCCTCCCTGAGTTCCTCAAAAGCCTTTTCTTCGCTTTCCAGGCTGGACTTGGTCTCATCCAGGGATTCCTTTGCCAGCTCCAGTTCCTGCCAGCAGAGGTTCACATATTCTCTGGTGGTCTTTAACTGATTCCAGGAATCCTTGTCATATGCGATGACCGCCTCAATATAGTCCATGCGGTTTAAAAGCTCTCTTAAGCTGTTGGAGGTTAGAAGGCTTGAGAGCATGCTGGACTCGTCCTTTTCGTACATCATGCGCATCCGGATCTTCATAGCCTCGTAGTGGGTATCCTCATTTTCCTTTGCCTGAAGATATTCCTGCTCCGTGCGCTCGATGTCCGCCTCTTTTATATTGATCTGGTCCTCCAGATCCATGATATTGTAATTGATCTCCTCCAGAGTCCGGTCAATTTCCTGAATGTACGCGGCAATATCATTTTTTTGCTGTTCCAGATTTTTCTTGATGCCCTCTATATCGGATTTCTTACCCTGGATCTCGGCTTTTTCTTTTTTTGCCTCTTCGATCTGCTGCTGTTTTTCCTTAATGGAATCCGATGTGATGCCGGAGTATGAGTTTGCTCCGTGGATCGCCGCAAGGGGAACAGCGCACAAAAGAGCCAATGCGGTAGTCATAAACAGACATACCGCCCCGGCTCTCCTATTTCCGCTTTTATGTGAATCTGATATTTTCTTCATATTATCTCATTACACTCTCAAATGCTTACGAACCGTTGCCAGACTTCCGAAGAAACCGATTCCAACGCCCACTATCAGAGAAACCGGCATAAGATAACGGAAAATCTCATCAATGGGAAGGAAATTCAGTAAGCTTGAAAGAATGGCGAATCTGTCCGTCACATATTTAATAACATAGTCGTACAGCTCGTGTATGAGCAAAAGAGGTATCACGGATCCGATAAGTCCGATGAGAATACCTTCCAGCACAAAAGGCGCACGAACGAAAAAGTCCGTTGCTCCCACATACTTCATAATGCTGATCTCTTCGGCTCTGACCGAAATACCCACGCGTACCGTATTGCTGATCAGGAAAATGCTGACCGCCAGCAGTATCACGATTATCGCAATGGAAACATATGCAATGAGGCTGTTCACGCCAGTCAGGGTATCTGCGGTGACCTCGGAGTAATTTACCTTTCTGACCTCGCTCTGACTCTCAAGCCAGTGCACCAGTGAATCCTGCATGGATACGTCATTCAGGAATATCTCGTAATTGTGATCTCCTTCGAGAGGGTTCTCGGGAAATCCTGTAGCATAGTCCGGTCCGTAATACTTTGATCCAAACTCTGCCCAGATCTCATCGTCGTCATGAAAAACCACGTCGCCCACACCGCTTCTTTTCCAGATCTCGGATTCGAAAGCAGCCACTCTCTCGTCGCTGACATCCTCGTTGAAAAATACGGTGACGGATACGGCTTCCTCAGCAGTCATCAGGATATTTCTGATGTTAAATACCACCGAGAAAAACAGTCCGAACAAAAACAGACATGCCGCAATGGTGGATATGGAGGCAAGGGAGTACCAGCCGTTTCTGAAAAGATTTCTGACGCCCTGCCATAATGTATAGAAAAATGTACTAATCTTCATTTATATAAAGTCCTTCTTGCTCGTCGCTGATTATGATACCCTTTCTCATGGTAACAACACGCTTCTTCATGGCATTAACGATCTCCGGGCTGTGAGTTACCACAACGACCGTAGTGCCCATCTCGTTGATCTCCTCGATCATGTTCATGATCTCCCAGGAGTTGTTGGGATCCAGATTTCCCGTAGGCTCATCCGCCAAAAGAATGGAAGGCTTGTTAATAAGCGCTCTTGCCAGAGCCACCCTCTGCTGTTCTCCTCCCGAAAGCTTCCTGACGTCGGATTTATATTTTCCCGCAAGTCCCACCATTGACAATATGCTGGGGACATTACGTCTCATCTGCGCGGAAGGGACCTCGATGATCCTCTGTGCAAATGCTACATTCTCGTATACGTTTCTGTCCCTCAAAAGTCTGAAGTCCTGGAATACAACCCCCAGGCTTCTCCTGAACTTCGGGATCTGTCCGTGTCTTAATTTCTTTGTGTTATAGCCGTTGACATACACGTTTCCACTGGTGCACACCAGCTCCCTCAGAAGGAGCTTTATCATGGTGGATTTACCCGATCCGCTGTCACCGGTGATGAAAACAAATTCTCCCCTGTCTATTCTCAGAGAGATATCATCGATAGCGGGAGCTCCCTGTTCGGGATAGTTCATGCTCACGTGATCCAAAAAAATGATCCCGTTCTCATCAACAAACTTTTCTCTCTTTAATTGCTTTTTATCCTTTGATGTCATAATGCCCTCAAAAATTATCTGTACTCATTTTCTTCAATGCACTTCATGTAATTCACTACCATGAGCGCGATCTTAAACGTAATGGCATCCTCAAATGCACGCAGGTCAAGTCCTGTGCTTTTCTGAAGCTTATCAAGACGGTAAACCAGCGTATTTCTGTGAATGAAGAGCTGTCTGGAAGTCTCCGACACATTCAGATTGTTCTCGAAAAACTTCTGGATCGTGGTGATGGTCTCCTCGTCAAAATCATCCGGGGACTTTGTTCCGAAGATTTCCTCGATATACATTTTGCAGAGAGGAATCGGGAGCTGATAGATAAGTCTTCCGATGCCCAGCTGGTTGTACGCAACCACTTCCTTTTCCTCAAAGAAGATCCTTCCAACATCTGCTGCCATTCTGGCTTCCTTGTAGGAACGGCTCACCTCTTTTATCTCGGGCACAACTGTTCCGTAAGCGATGCGAAGGCCCTTTACTCCTTCTTTATGATAGAAGTTCTCCAGGTTCTTAACAGTCTTGTCAATCTCCTTTGTGGCATCCATGGATGCCAGTTCCTTTACGATGATGACGTTTTTCTCATCAACAGCGGTGACAAAGTCCTTGCCGTTATTGACGATGGTCTTTGTCAGATCCAGGAGATTATTGTCCTTGCCCTTTGCACACTCGATCACAAATACCACTCTGGGTACCTCGGTCTGAATGTGGAGCTTCTTTGATCTGCTGTAAATGTCGATCAAAAGGAGATTATCCAGGAGGAGATTTTTGATATAATTATCCTTGTCAAAGCGCTCTTTATAAGCCACAAGAAGACTCTGTATCTGGAATGCCACCATGCGGCCTACCACATATTTTTCCTCTCCGCTTCCGCCTACAACAAGGATATATTCAAGATTCTGCTCATCATAGATCTTGAAATACTGACATCCGGAGATTTCCTGGGAGTCAGCGGGTGATTTTGCAAATTCGGCGGCGGGATGACTGCAGGCAGAAAGATCCGCAGTATAGGCAGCAACCTTTCCCTCAGGATCCATAACGCTTAAAGCTACGCCGGAAATCTGAGTGAGGCCGTCGAGAGTATTCTGTAAAATCTGATTTGAGATCATAAATTCCTCCAAATAAACAAACAAATGCCCAAACAAAAAAGCACTACTTAAACTGTACTAAAAAATGCCCAAAAAATCAACCGTTTTTTGGTTATTTTTTTGAATTATTCGTCAAAACTTTTATAATCTCTTCCTCTGTGAAAGATTTTACTGTTAAAAAATAACAAAGGGCTGAAGATAATCTCTTCAACCCTTTGCGTCATTGTTAAATTGTTTTGTGCCCCGTGAATTATACGGACATATCAAAATTGCCGCCAACTGAAGGATTAACGCTTCTCTCCATAGCAGCGCTATCGATCATGTTCACGATATTCTGACCGATCTGCTCATTGTTGTCCATAGTCTTTGCAAGCATCTTAACACCGAAATCCGTATTAAGACTGGCCTTGCTGATTGACGGGGTAAGCTGTGAAATTGAAAGATCCATATTCATCACCTCCTGATTCATCCGTGAATCCAAAAACCCAAATCCTTTTGAGTAAAGATATTCTACCACACCCTGAACCCTATATCAATAATCCCGGAATTAATTTACATAATTTTAATAATACCGGAGTCATAAGAAAGTGACCCATTGACTCCGTCCCCGTGGGTCATTTGCGGAGTTCGAGGGAGGCAGGTTCGATATTGATGTAGCCTTCCTTGAGGAGTTTTCCTACGGCGCGCTTGAACTGGGCTTTGCTCATGCCGGTCTTTTCCATGATGAGTTCCGGGGAGGCTTTGTCGTTGAAGGGAAGCTTTCCGCCCTGTTTTTTCATCATTTCAAGGATCAGCTCCGAGTCTTCGTTTCTCTGTATATAGCCCTTGTCACGGACAGCGAGCTCCAGCCTTCCGTCAGGCATTACCTTTGCTATGCGGGCTGTGATCTTTTCGCCCACTGCTATTTTTTCCGCAGCACCGAACATTGCTTTTCTTGGGATCAGTGCGGAATATATATCGTCCACCGCCACAAATGCTCCGAAGTTATCACTTATCTGATAGACCGTTCCGGTGACCTTTTCGTCTTTTCTGTAGGTACTGTCGCTTCTTAAGTTCTCGTAAACATTCATGGTGGCGCAGAGTCTTGCGCTCTTGTCAAGATAGAGGGAAGCCAGTACCTCGTCCCCCTCTCTTACCTTAAAGGTCTGCTGCTTAAAGGGAAGGAACAGATCCTTATCAAGCCCCCAGTCAAGGAAGGCTCCGATCTTTGTCACCTGACTGACCCTTAATCTGGCCACCTCTCCCATGGTAAGAAGGGGCTTTCTGGTGGTGGCTATTGGTCTGTCCTCCGAGTCCTTATAGATAAAGACCTCGATCTCATCACCTATTTTTGTATTATCTGGCACCTGTTTGCCGGGCAGGAGCACTCTCTCCTCCGGGTTCTTATCCGAGAGATATACTCCGAATTCAACCTGCTTTGTCACTTTTAATTTCTGATACTTTCCAAGTTCTAACATGTTTTTCCGTCCTCTTTTGCAGGGCACTTCCCTTTATGAAAATTCTATTACAGAATACGGTTTTCCTTCCGCATTGTTTAAAGAAACCATGTACTTACCGTCACAGGATCCGGCCATAACAGTGATCTCGTCTCCCAGGAAGGCCTGATTTCTGTACTCCGCCCGGAGCCTTTTTATCTCAAATCCTTCCGGCAGACATGATGCCGCAATGTTTATGTATTGCCCGTTGTTCATATGCTTATTGGGATCCAGGAAATGTCTCTCGACCCGCAGTCTGCCCTTTTCCTCCGCATCATTCGGCAGTCTGATCCTGCCGTTTTGATAATCCATATCCATGGGCTCTGCGCTTCCGTATATTCCGGGGAGTTCCTCCGGCACTACGGCGGGCTTCATGGTGCTTAGGTTAATAAGGCTCCACATGGAATTTGCCTTCACCAGGATCTCCCCGTCTTCAGTCTCCAATGTGAAATTCCTGTATCCGATAAAGGCTCTGAATTTGTAGGGCGTGGTGGTCACCTTCACCCTCTCCAGATACTTTGGATATCTGATGATATCAACCTGCCAGGTATTTATCACCCATACAAGATCCCTGGGTAAAAGATAATCATATCCGACTCCCAGGTCTTCAGAATGAAAAGTAGAAGCATTCTGGAAATAATCAATGATACCGTTTATGGTGATCTTTTGATCTGCATCAACCTGACTGAAACCAACTCTCGAATCATAGGAATACATATTCTTCCCCTTTTCATATTTTATCCGATTCTTACAAAGCCTGTTTCGATAATCTAAAAAACCTGTGAGCATTTATCACTCACAGGCTTTAAAACAGGGCTAGGAGGACTCGAACCTCCAAATGACGGAATCAGAATCCGCTGCCTTACCATTTGGCTATAGCCCTATACGCATTTCTTCGCGCGACTTAATGAAGTATACACGAATAGTTCATTAAATGCAAGCATTTTTTTAAAAAATTTTTCCCATTCGTAAAAAAGTATTCTCATTTACTTCCTCAGAAAAAAAAACTATAATCATTATATCAGAAAAATATAGGGAGTTCATATGAAAGCACGTTTGAAGGATCTGTTAACCTTCGGTCTGTTCTGGCTTATCACCATATATTTGGAGCTCCTGCTGGATGTTTTCGGCGGGATAGATGTAAATGCGGGAAATGTTTTATACATTTTCCTTTTTACGGTGCCCGGTGCCGCCATCATCTTTCTTCTGACCTCGATCTTCAAAAATAAAAAGATAAACTTTATCCTGCGGATAGTGATATTGTCCCTGGTCATTCTGTTTTTCGCCATTCAGTTCTTTTCAAGAGCCTTTTTCCACAATTATATGTCCATAGAATCCATACTGGCAGGCGGAAAAGGCCTTATGACCGACTTTGCGGATGAGACTGTCAAATTTGTTGGAGAAAGATTCTATATCGCCCTTCTTCTCATCCTGCCGATCCCCGCTTTGATCCTGTTATCAAGATTCGATCTGATAAAAAATGAAAATGCGACCCCCTCCGGGCGGCTTCTCTCCGTCGGGACCGCCCTTTTTATGTTTTCTCTCGGACTGATCCTTGTGACAAATATCGAAGAAGACCACCGCGCATATGAAGAAAACTACGAATTCGACACAGCTGCATCGAAATTCGGCATAAGCGCAGCCATCAGACTGGATGCCGAGTATCTTGCTTTCGGTCACGGAGCATCTTCTGATTTTACCTATGATGATACTTCCGCGATCCTGATGGGTGATGCGGAGAATGATTCAGCATTTCTTCAGGCAGATTTATATTCTTCCGAAGGTGATATTACTGTAGTAGGCGGTTACACTGCTGATGATACCCAGAGTGCCCCGGAACGGATCACCACCGCATCCGAAGATAGCGCCGCAGGTGATCCGGAAGAAAAGGAAGAGACCGCTCCCAAGCCAAAGATCTATGGTTTTCACACCTGCGGGCTTGATTTTGCCACCATGGCAGAGGAGGAAACCAACAGTAAGATTGCCGGGATCCACCGCTACATTGCCTCCCTCACCCCCACCAGAGAAAATGATTATACCGGTATCTTTGAGGGCAAGAATCTGATATTCATCACCGCGGAGGCTTTTTCAGCCGAGCTCATAGATGAAGAGCTTAATCCCACTCTGTACCGCATGGCCACGAAGGGCATTAATTTCACAAATTATTATCAGCCCGTCTGGGGAGGCAGCACATCTACAGGCGAGTTCTCCAATATGACGGGACTCATCCCCGCCTACGGCATCGGCAGCATGCGCCACTCCATCGGAAAAAACATGTACTATACCATTGGAAATCAATTAAGAAGACAGGAGTATTTCAGCCGAGCTTTCCACGGTCATGCGTATGATTATTATGACAGGCATCTGACCCACGAAAACCTGGGATATGACCTGTATATGGGCCGCGGAAACGGCCTTGAGGATCTGATCAAGGGTGTATGGCCGGAGAGCGACCTTGAGATGCTGCAGGGCACAACGGATATGTATATAGATGAGCAGCCCTTCAGCGTTTATTACATGTCCATAAGCGGACATACAAATTACAACTGGGCCGGAAATGCCATGTCCAAAAAGAATAAGGACAAGGTGGAGGAGCTGGATGTTCCCACACCCATAAAGGCATATTATGCCTGCAATCTGGAATTTGAATATGCCATGGAGTATCTCCTTGATCTGCTGGATGAAAAGGGGATCCTGAATGACACCGTCATCGTCATCGGAGCGGATCACTACCCCTTCGGGCTGGAGCAGGATCCTTCCGATACCTACAGAAACGCCCTTGGCGACCTCTACGGATATGATTATACAAATGTGTTTGAAAGAGACCACAACCGTCTCATAATCTGGAGCGGGTGCCTGGAGGACTCAGATCCCATTATCGTGGATGATCCCGTTTACAGCCTGGATATCATCCCCACTCTTTCCAATCTATTCGGAACGGATTACGATTCCAGACTGTTTGTCGGCAGGGATGTTCTTTCAAATGACATGCCCCTGGTCCTCTGGGGCAATTACAGCTGGATGACCGACAAGGCTATGTACAATGCATCCACCGGAAAATGCACTCCCTTCGAAGGCTATGAAGAGGAAGTGACTCCGGAATACATAAAAGCGGTCAAGACCATGGTCTCAAACCGCTTCTCATTCTCCAAAAATGTTCTGGATTACGACTATTTCAATGTACTCTTCGGCTCAAAGGATGAGTGATCACACTTCAAAGATCAGATCTGCATATGAAGGAACGGGCCAGACCTTCTTATCCACAAGGGTCTCGAGAGTATCCACGGCCTTTCTCAGGCTATCCATCTGAACCTTAACATTATCCTTGAACTCATATGCCTGCTCTTTGGCATTCTTGAGGCCTGCTGCCTTTTCCGTAGCTGCCTCCAGTGCCTTGAGAGCCGTAAAGGCATTCTGAAGCTCTGTGGTGACCTCCTTGAGGATGCCACTCTGAACCGCAGCCACTTCTCCTACTTCCTTAACCACCTTCACGGTATCGGCAAGTGTTTTGGTGTACTCAACGACTGCAGGGATATAAAGCTTCTTTGCCATATCGATCATGGTCAAAGCTTCGATATTTGTGATCTTTGAATATGTCTCGTAGGTGATCTCCTTGCGGGACTCAAGCTCGGTCTTGCTGTAGATGCCGAACTTTTCAAAGAGCTTAACTGCCTTCTCGGTGGTGAGGGTGGCTGCGGCATCGATGGTGCAGGTAATATTGGGAAGTCCCCTTCTCTCAGCCTCCTTGACCCATTCCTTGGCATAGCCGTCACCGTTAAAGATGATCCTCTGATGCTCTGTCAGGTATTCCTTGATAAGATCATGTACGGCCAGATCGAAGTTCTCTGCCTTTTCAAGTCTGTCCGCCGCCTCACAAAAGGCCTCGGCAACAATGGCATTTAATGTGGTGTTGGGGCTTGCGATGGAGTCGCTGGAGCCCACCATTCTGAATTCAAATTTATTTCCCGTAAATGCAAAGGGTGACGTACGGTTTCTGTCGGTAGCGTCCTTCTCGATGTCTGTGAGAGTGGATACGCCTGTGATAAGCTTCTCGCCCTGGATGGAGTGATCCGCACTTCCGGTCTCGATAAGCTGGCGTACCACATCATCCAGCTGCTCTCCCAAAAATACGGAGATGATAGCCGGAGGTGCCTCATCCGCACCGAGTCTTAAATCGTTTCCTACATCGGCTGCACTCTGTCTTAACAGGTCAGCATGAGTATCAACCGCCTTTAAGATGCAGGCAAGAACCAGCAGGAACTGAACATTCTCGTTGGGTGTCTTTCCCGGATCAAGGAGGTTTACACCGTTGTCCGTGGTAAGTGACCAGTTGTCATGCTTACCGGATCCGTTTACACCTGCAAAGGGCTTTTCGTGAAGCAGGCAGTTCAGTCCGTGACGGCATGCCACCTTCTTCATGGTCTCCATAACAAGCTGGTTATGGTCTACTGCGATATTTGCTGTCTCATAGATGGGTGCCAGCTCATGCTGAGCGGGTGCCACCTCATTGTGCTGAGTCTTTGCGGTAACACCGAGCTTCCAGAGCTCGATATTAAGATCCTTCATATAGGATCCGATCCTCTCTCTGATGGCTCCGAAATAGTGATCCTCAAGCTCCTGTCCCTTGGGTGCGGGTGCTCCGAAAAGAGTTCTTCCGGAGAAGATCAGGTCAGGCCTCTTTAAATACTTCTCATGATCCACCAGGAAGTACTCCTGCTCTGCTCCAACGGAAGGTGTAACCTTCGTTGCCTCGGTATTTCCGAAAAGTCTCACTATACGAAGAGCCTGAGTGCTGATTGCCTCCATCGATCTCAAAAGAGGAGTCTTTTTGTCGAGAGCCTCACCGGTGTATGAGCAAAGTGCCGTGGGGATGCACAGGATTACGCCGGTGGCATCTTCCTTTAAAAATGCAGGGGATGTGATATCCCAGACTGTATATCCTCTGGCTTCAAATGTAGCGCGAAGTCCGCCCGAAGGGAAAGAAGAAGCATCGGTCTCACCCTTTATAAGCTCCTTTCCGGAGAACTCCATAAGAGTCCTGCCCTCCTCATCGGGGTGGGTGACAAATGCGTCATGCTTTTCGGCTGTAATACCGTTAAGGGGCTGGAACCAATGGGTATAATGTGTGGCACCGTTCTCAACCGCCCAGTCCTTCATGGCCTTTGCGACCACGTCAGCGGATTCCTTTGAGAGCTCTCCGCCCTGATCCATTACCCTCTTTACTTCCTTGAACACGCCCTTCGGCAATCTCTCTCTCATCTTTCCGAGATTGAACACCTTGCTGCCGAACAATTCTTCTACGTTAAGTACTTCGCTCATTTCTCATTTACGCCTTTCGAAAAATTATAATCACAGTAAATAATACTTCAAATATCGGGATCGTACAAGATAGCATGTTGTTCTTTAATACGCCCTCGACTTAAGGTACCTTTACATAGTGACCCTCAAGATATCCCCTGCCTCGGGGGCTACGGAAAACTCCGCCCATACTCTCTCACCGGCGTGTGGACAGCTCTCGGCCGGCATACACTGCTGCTCTTCTATTTCCACCCGTTCTTCCACATCTTTTTCAAATCTGCCTCCGTCGCAGACATGATACATGGATAGAACCTTTGTGGAAACATCGCTGCCATCGGGCCTCATGATCTCCACAGTATCTCCGACGGAGAATTTATTTTTCTGTTCAAAACCGGTCAGAGTAACTTCTCTTCCGTTGATATCAGCCCTTGCTTCCCTGTCCGGAATGGCTAAAAATATAGCATCGCTTGAATAGGTATTGTTGTCATATATCTGGCTGTCCTCATCGGGCTTTCCGAAGAAGAATCCCGTTGAGAATTTGCGGTAGGTGCACTTTGCTATCTGTTCCCTGTACCAGGGCAGATTCTCCCGATACTTTTCGGGGCTTTCGAAATAATCGTCGATAGCTTTTCTGTAAGTCCTTGCCACCGTAGCCACATAGAGGGCTGTCTTCATACGTCCCTCGATCTTCCATGAGTCGATGCCGGCTTCAATAAGTTCCGGCACATGCTCTATCATGCAAAGATCCCTGGAGTTGAAGATGTAGGTTCCCCTCTCGTTTTCGTACACGGGAAGGTACTCACCGGGACGGCTCTCCTCTTCTATGGCATATTTGATCTCGCCATCTGCTGTCTCAAAGGGACTGTTTTCAGTCATCTCATAGGCGTTATATTTCCAGCGGCAGGGGTGGGTGCAGGCTCCGTGATTCGCATCACGTCCCGTAAAGTAATTGGAGAGCAGACATCTTCCGGAATATGAAATGCACATCGCCCCGTGGACAAAGGATTCAATCTCCATCTCATCAGGGATGTTTGCCCTGATCTCGGCGATCTCCCTCAGAGAAAGTTCCCTGGCGCTTACGACTCTCTTTGCGCCCTGCTTCCACCAAAACCTGTAGGTTTCGTAATTTGTATTGTTCGCCTGTGTCGAAATATGTATCTCCGCATCCGGCCATTCCTCACGGCAGATGCTGTACATTCCCGGATCCGCAACGATAAGTGCATCGGGTCCCAGATCTTTTAATTCCCTGAAATACTCCCTGGCCCCTGCCAGATCGTAATTGTGTGCGAGAATATTTGCGGTGACGTGAACCCGCACGCCTGCGGCATGTGCGAAGTTTATGCCCTCCGCCATATCCTCATGGGAGAAATTTTTGGCCTTGGCTCTTAATCCAAAGCTCTCTCCACCTATATACACCGCATCCGCTCCGTAACGGACTGCGCATTTTAACACTTCAAGGCTGCTTGCGGGACACAGCAGTTCGGGTTTCTTTTTTTCTCTCATACCTAAATTACTCAAGGCGGAATCTGCCGACATTATCGTATAATTCATCGGAGATATCGCTTCCGGAATGTGCATCAGCACTTATCTCTCTGATGCTGTCGGAAATATCCACAGTCTTTTCTGCGGCCTTTGAAATCTCCATGGATGTATTCTCAACAGAGCTGTTCAGGTTGTCTGCCAAAGAGCTGACCTTTGAGAGATTCGCCTTTATAGAACTGCTGAGTGTGGCAAAGGCCTTCATCATATCGTCTATCTTTTCCGCTGTTTCTTTATAATTGGAACTTGTATCAACAAGGCTGCGATAGCCGCCTACTGCAGTCTCGTTCATGAAATCGATCATCTTTTCCGCTTCACCGGCAAGTCCGTCAACGGCCGAAATTACAGCAGCCGAAACGTTCTGAATCTCTGATGCCGCTTCTGCGGAATCCTGTGCAAGTTTTCCGATCTCCGAAGCAACTACCGCAAAACCGCGGCCCGCTTCACCGGCTCTGGCTGCCTCAATGGAGGCATTCAGTGAAAGCAGATTTGTCTGTGCGGTGATATTTAAAATATTCTCGGTAAGTACATTTATCTTGTCAACAGCCTTGGACTCACTGATCTTTGCACTGACGGCCTGCGCCATTTCTCTGACGCGATCGGTAACTTCTTCTTCCATACCAACCGCATTATTACCGATGTCCGTCGCCTCTTTGTGTATGCCCTCCGAGAACTCGGTTCCCTCGTTTATCTTTTCTACGATTCCATTGAAATCTTCGGAACTGGACTGAATGAGCTCATCGATCTCCGCAAGAGAAGCAGAAAGCTGTTTCATGGTCTCATTCATTTCTTCCATGGTATCTTTAACACCTTCTGCCCCCGAGGCTGCCTCATCGATACCGGTGACCATGCGGTCGGAAGCCTGTTTCATGGAATCGGAATTTTGTCTGACAGAGACAAGTATATCCCTGATGTAATTCATGAATATATTGACATTACCTCCGATGGTCTCAAATTCATCACCGCCGGTGAGGTTAATGCTTCTTGTAAGATCTCCGTTTCCGTCGGAAAGTTCAGCGATCTTGGTATTCAAAGTAACAAAGCCTTTTCTCAAAACGATCCCGATAACGGTTATTATGGCCACTCCCACAAGGATCGCCAGCAAACATACAAGGATGATCAGCCTGAGCAGACTTGCTGTCTGTTCACCCACCCAGTCAGCTGAGAGGTCGATGACTGCCAGCGCAACAACTTTTCCATCGGAATAAATGGGACTGTAGGCGGAAAAGTGAGTTCCCCACTCGTCCGTATAGGGCTCGCTTGTGGCAATGCTCACGCCCCTGTATGCCTCAGTCATCTCATATTCGTCTCCCTCAAAGTCATCTCCGGGAAGACCGGGTTCCTCCGGATCGGAATCCACTATGAATTCCGCTGTTCCATCGCCCCTTCTCCTTACGGTGTAAACATATTCAACATCCGCATTGTCCAAAAACAGACTGAGTTTTTCATGGATCGTTAAATAGTCCGGATCCCCCTCCTCGTCACCGGGTTCAATGCCGTCAAAAAGTTCTCCGGGCATGGATGCGGCAACACATTTGGTTATGCTCACTGCATTATCTTTGATCTGCTGGATCAGGGCATTCTTTGAGCGATTGTAGATCGTCGCTCCGATGACCAGGTCCGAGATCACTAACAGAGCAAGTATTGAAATGAATATCTTGGCGGTAATACTGATCTTCCTTACTTTCATAGTGGTCTTCCTCCGCTGCTTTCTTGGTGCTCAGTGCTACTCCGTCCCCCGATGGAAGTATTGTCGTATCCAAAAGAGGGTTGTGACATAGTTCGTAAATGTATTCCCTCATTCTTGAGTGAATAGTTCTGTTACGCCTTGTTACCGCAAATCTTGATTCAATTACATCCCCGTCCTGAAGACAGTTATCGGACACCAAAAGGCCTCCGGTCTTAAGCAGTCTCATGATCTCGGGAAGCCAGTTTATATACTGCCCCTTGGCCGCATCCATAAAGATCATGTCATACTCCCCTTCAAGAGTCTTAAGTATCTCAAAGGCATCCCCCTCCATCAGAGTGATCCTGCCGGGAGACATTTTACACTCTCCCGCTTCCTGTGCCCGTCTGAAATTCTCACGGGCTATCGGGATCCTTTTTTCGTATTTTTCTATAGTATCTATATGCGCGTCTTCCCCCGCCGCTTCACTCATCAGTAAAGCAGAAAAGCCGACCGCTGTCCCAATCTCAAGGATGCGTTTCGGCTTAACAAGACTTATCAAAAAACGCAGGAGACTCTGTGCGGACTTTCTTACGATCGGCACATTTCCCTCCCGGGCTTTCTCCTCGATCATGGAAAGAAAAGGCCCGTTTCCGCGGTCATACAGATCTGTAAAAACAGTGAGTCTGTCCCCGCCTGTCATCTGACATCATCCTCCAAAAAGTCGCTTGATTCGTCGCCCATATCTATCTGCTGCATACCGGACTCGCCCTCGGTGGCACTCTCTTCCGTTCCCGGCTCATCAGACTTTTCCTTGGCTTCCTGCTCTCTCTTTTCAGCGGCTTCTTCCTCAGCCTTCTGCTTTTCCTCGGCCTCCTTTGCCAGTCGGTCTTTTTCTATATTGACCTCCGCGATGGATTCAAACATCTCCTCTGCGGTCATGGTGGTATTGACAGTATAAGTACCGCCCTTTATATCCTCGCGATACTCCGAGCAGTAATACTGAAGAGCCAGCAGCTTTGAGTCTCTGGTAAGACCCTTTGTCTCAAAGAGTTTTCCCAGTTCCATAGCCTTGAAATCAACGGGGATGGTGATCTCCACATCACGTCCGATGGAGGCCGCCATAGGCTTTTCGGTGAAGACTCTGTAGCCGTAATCGTAGGCCACATGAGCCCCTTTGATTATTATATATACGATTCCCACGATCAAAAGGATCTGCAGAGCGGTGTCTATAACATTTCCCACTACGCCCAGGATCCTGGTGATCAATTCTTTGTTAACATTACTCTTTTTCATAATCTGTCATTCCTCATCTTGGCAGGGATCTATTCGAAATCCACCGCCTCGACTATTCTGAAATTGATGTTCTGCATCATCCTGCAGAAATCAAGTTCGGCAGCCAGGAAACTGTCCACCAGAGGATTCTCCCTGAAGGTCTTAAATTCCTCCTGGAAGGCGGCGAGCTTTGCAAAATCAAGATTCTCGCTCATCTGCATATCATAATTCCTCTTTCTGAAATCGTCCACCTGACGTTTAAGTTCGGGACTTTGTCTGAGAAGATCCAGCTCCTTATGATATTCCCTGTATACCTCATCTGTTTTGATGGTATTTATAAGATTTTCAAGAGCTTTTTCTACTTCCTCATTCATCCTACGTATTCCTCTTTTCGTATCATACCTGTTGAATGATAGGCATGATCATCGGACGACGCTTGGTCTTTTTCCACACAAATTCACCCAGCACGTCCCTTGTGCCGGATTTTATCTTGCCCCAATCGGTGATATGCCTGGAGATATAGCCTTCCACGGTCTTTTCCACCAGTTCCCTGGCCTCTCCGATGAGATCTTCGGATTCCTTCATGTACACGAATCCTCTGGATACGATATCGGGACCCGCCACAAGTTCCCCTGTCAGCTGATCAAAGCACATGGCAACAATGAGGATTCCGTCCTCTGCAAGATGCTGTCTGTCACGCAGTACCACATTACCTACATCTCCGACTCCCAGTCCGTCTACCAGGATATCTCCCACAGGTACCTTGCCTGTAACGCGGGCGAAATCATCTCCGAACTCAAGGATGTCTCCGGATGACAGGATCATAATGTGATCCTTGTCCATTCCCAGCTCTTCTGCGATCTTAGCCTGAGCCTTTAAGTGCTTGAATTCTCCGTGTGCGGGAATAGCAAATTTAGGCTGGATAAGTGTGTACATCAGCTTTATCTCTTCCTGGCAGGCGTGTCCCGAGACATGCACATCCTGGAAAATAACGTCCGCGCCCTTGGCCAGCAGTCCGTTTATTATCTTCGTAACCGATTTCTCGTTTCCCGGTATCGGATGCGAAGAAAAGATAACGGTATCACCGGCACCGATGGTTATCTTTCTGTGGGTCCCGTTGGCCATACGGCTGAGTGCCGCCATGCTTTCTCCCTGGCTTCCCGTGGTGATGATAACCTGCTTTTCGGGCGGATAGTTCTTGATCAAGTCGATGTCCACAAGAGTATCGGCGGGAACATTGATACATCCGAGGTTCTGTGCAGTCTCGATGATATTCACCATGCTGCGTCCCTCGACACTTACCTTTCTTCCGAACTTGTGGGCGGAGTTTATGATCTGCTGCACTCTGTCCACATTGGAAGCAAATGTCGCCACAAAGATCCTTGTGTTTTTGTGCTCTTCAAAGAGCGTATCGAAGATTCTTCCGAGGGTCTTTTCGGAGGGCGTATAGCCCGGTCTCTCGGCGTTTGTGGAATCGCACATCAGTGCCAGGACACCCTTTCTTCCAAGATCCGCAAATCTCTGAAGGTCGATGGCGTCTCCGTACACGGGAGTATAATCAACCTTGAAATCTCCGGTATGGACTATGGTGCCCACCGGCGAATAGATCGCCAGCGCTGCGGCGTCCACAATACTGTGATTGGTCTTTATAAATTCCACTCTGAATTTTCCGAGTGTTATAAACTGTCCGAACTTGACCACCTTTCTTCTCACCAGATCGGTGAGTCCGTGTTCTTCCAGCTTATGTTCAATGATGCCCATAGTCAGGCGTGTTGCATATATCGGTGCATTCACATCCTTCAGAACATAGGGTAATGCTCCGATGTGGTCCTCATGACCGTGGGTGATGACAAAGCCTTTGACCTTGTCTATATTATCCTTCAAATATGTGACATCGGGAATGACCAGATCTATTCCCAGCATATCGTCTGCGGGGAATGACAGACCACAGTCCACCACTATGATACTGTCCTCATATTCGAATGCAGTTATGTTCATACCGATCTGTTCAAGCCCTCCGAGGGGTATGATCTTCAGACCGGTCAACTGCGTCCTATCTTTATTCTTTTTTTTACTCAAAATATATTCCTTCTTTACAACATCCGATAAAAAGCCGGGCTACTCCTCTTCATCCCTGATCAGATCCACGTCCTCCAGCATTCCTTCGAATACTCCGGCAACTGCCGTAAGCTCGTCATCATCGGATACGATGACGTACCTGCTCTCCTCATCTCCGTCATTTGACAGATCCTTGAGTATCAGAGCTTCTCCGTCTCCCTCCTCAAAATCCGTAACCAATATATAGTTGAAGCCCCCTATCCTGGTCTGCTCCAACACAAAGAATTCTACCGGATCTTCTCCGCCGGGATTGAAAATAACTTTTTCAAGCTTTTTATCACTCATATTAACATTTCCTTATTTGTCCGAAGTATTGTCAAGATAGTCCTGAAGTATAATCTGGGCAGCTATCTTGTCCACATACTCCTTGCGGTCTTCCCTGCGCACTCCCGCTTCTTTCATGATCTCATCTGCTTCCACGGTAGTGAGCCTCTCGTCGTACATAATGACGGGAAGGCCGGTCCTTCTCTCCAGGCTCTCCTTGAATTCTCTGGATAACTGCGCGCGCACTCCCTCGTCCCCATTCATATGGAGCGGAAGTCCCAGCACTATCTTTCCTATCTCGAATTCCACGCACAATTCCTCTATGCGCGCAAGAGTCCTCCGGAGCTTGTTCTCTTTTTCACGTCTGATGATCTCGTGTGCCTGGGCTGTGATGAGCAGCGGGTCGCTGATGGCCACTCCCACAGTCTTTGAGCCGAAATCCAGTCCCATTATCCTCATGAACAGGTTTCTCCCGCTAAGATCACTGTTCCCAGCCGCGGTTAAGGATATAGCTGTTAAGGAGCTCCTCAACAAGCTCGTCACGCTCAACCTTCATGATAAGGCTGCGGGCATTGTTATAGCTCGTAACATAGGTCGGATCTCCGCTCATGATATATCCGACGATCTGGTTTACAGGGTTGTAGCCCTTTTCCTGAAGTGCCTCGTAAACCAGCGCAAGTACTTCCTTTACCCCTGTAGGAGGCTCGGTCTGTACTTCAAAATACTGTGTGTTCCCCAAATCTGCCATTTTTAAGTTACCTCTTTCTATTTTGATCGCTCTCTTTTCGGCGAATTATCAACAATCGGCTATTCGATTTATTTTACTATATTTTTGAAAAACTATCAATTAAAACCTTCTTATGATATGTTTAAGACTTCTTATGGCCACCTTAGATTTCCGCGATTATCATGTCCTTCGCCAGTTTCATCCCAAGGACGGTGACGGTTTTCCCCGAAAGGTCCTGTGGGAAGATTTTCCTTGCCTTTTTCGCATCAAAGCATACCTTGATATAATCCGGGGTGTGACCTATATACATGCCCTGCTTTTCCTCCTCCACCAGAACAGACAGCTCTTTTCCCACAAATCTCGCCCTGGTCTCCAGGGAATGCCTGTTTGTCATCTCTATGAGAATATCGCTTCTCTTTGATTTCTCTGCATCCGTAAGCTGCCCCGGGAGCCTGTCTGCCACGGTGCCCTTCCTCCTCGAATACTTAAAGATATGCATCTCATAGAGCTTCAGATCCTCTAAGTAGGCTCTCGTGGTCTCAAATTCCTCCTCCGTCTCCCCCGGAAATCCCACGATCACATCCGTTGTTATGGATACGCTTCTTCCCGCCTTTCCATATGCCTTTCTGATCAGCTCCACGCATTTCTTGTACTCGGCAGTGGTATAATGGCGGTTCATTCTCTTTAAGGTCTCATCACATCCGCTCTGAAGGGAAAGATGAAAATGGGGACATACTCTTTTGATCTTCACAAGCCTTTTTACATTCTCGGAGTTGATCACCCTCGGCTCCAGAGACCCCAGTCTGATGCCCGTTATCTCATCCTCGGGGATTGCCTTGTCGATCATCTCGATAAGATCAAAAAGCTTTGTCTGCCCGCGGTAATCTCCCCGAAGGCCTCCGTCCTCATCAAAATCTATTCCGTATGAGCAGATATGTATCCCTGTCAGGACGATCTCTCTGTGACCGTTCTTTGCCAGAGTCTTGATCTCCTCTATGACATCCTCCGGTTTTCTGCTTCTGACTCTTCCCCTGGCCAGAGGTATTGCACAGTAGCTGCAGAACTGGTTACATCCGTCCTGGATCTTTACATCCGCCCTGGTCCTGCTCTCTCCCCGTCTTACGCAGCCGTTTTCATATTCCGAAGGACCGGTGAGGTCAGTTATCACACTGAGTTTTTCCGTGGGGGCTTTCTCTTCTTCGCGGGCTTTAAAATAATCATCAAGTATCTCTGCTATCTTAGTCTTGTTATTATTTCCCACGATGATATCAACGGCATCATCTTTTTCCAGAATATCGCTCCCCGTCTGGGCATAACACCCCACTGCCACCACCACAGCCTCGGGATTTAACTGCTTTGCCCTGTGAAGCATCTGTCTGCTTTTTCTGTCCGCAATATTGGTAACGGTGCAAGTGTTGACAATATATACGTCGGCTTTTTGTGTAAATTGCACAATTTCATAGTCGCTCTTTTGTATAATCTGCTGCATTACTTCCATTTCGTATGAATTTACCTTGCAGCCCAAATTGTGAAATGCAACTTTTTTCATTGTTTTAATCAAAAACTTTGTCCCTTTTTCATCATCTTTTTTTCTTGACATAAAACGGTTTCTAACTTAAGATGAACTCGTAGCAAGAAAAAGAATTAACGGAGGTAAAAAATAGTATGAAGACTATTAAGATTTCACTCAACTCAATCGACAAGGTTAAGAGCTTTGTAAACGACATCACCAAGTTTGATTATGACTTTGATCTTGTATCCGGAAGATACGTAATCGATGCAAAGTCGATCATGGGTATCTTTTCACTTGATCTTTCAAAGCCCATCGACCTTAACATCCACACTGAGGATGGCGCAGAGGAAGTTCTCGAGACTCTTAAGAAGTACGAGGCTTAATCCTCTCCATTAAAAAAAACATTTCAGAGCATCTTCATTTTTCGGAGATGCTCTTTTTTTGTCTCCCCATCATCTGATCTCTATGATCCTGTCGGTCTTAAAAGCTTCTTCCATAAGGTCTTCTATCACATCATCCAGATTGTGTTCGTGTCTTTCTATCACCGCTCTTGAGGGCTTGGTCACGGGATGCTTTGCCACAAATATGGTGCAGCAATCCTCGTAGGGCAGTATGGACGTCTCATAGGTGCCGATCTTTTCGGATACTTCCACTATATCCTGCTTGTCAAATGCTATAAGAGGTCTCAATACCGGAAGAGAACATACTTCGTTGGTACACACAAGGCTTGCCAACGTCTGTGAGGCCACCTGTCCCACACTCTCACCGGTGACAAGAGCCAGCGCTCCGCAATCTCCCGCAAGCTTTTCTGCGATCCTCATCATATATCTTCTCATAATGATGGTGAGTTCATCATGGGGGCACTTTTCATAGATAGCCAGCTGTATGTCAGTGAAATTGATCACGTGCATATTGATAGGGCCGGTGTACCTTGATATGATCTTCGCCAGATCCACCACCTTCTGCAGAGCGCGCTCCGAGGTGTAGGGCGGTGCGTGGAAATATACCGCATCTATAGTGACTCCGCGCTTTGATATCATATAACCGGCAACAGGACTGTCTATTCCGCCGGAGAGAAGGAGCATGGCATGTCCTCCGGTTCCCACGGGCATTCCTCCGGGACCGGGAATGATCTCGGAATACAGATAGATATAATCCCTGATCTCCACATAAACGATCATCTCGGGAGTGTGAACATCAACCTTAAGTCCCGGGAAAGCATCCAGAACTGCCTCTCCGCAGTCCAGATTAAGTTCCATGGAATCAAGGGGGAAATTTTTGCTCTCGCGTCTTGCAAATATCTTGAATCTGATGCAGTCGGCCGCATCCCTTTTTATTGAGGGAAGAAGACTCTGCCACTTAAGCTTGCCCAGCACATCCTCTCTCACGGCATCCTCCGGCTTTGATGCATCAAACCCGTTTTCCTTCATGATGGCAACGGCCTGTTCACCGGTTTTCCCCTTTCCGGTAAGGGTATCGCCGTACATATCCTTCATGTAGGTGACAAGACTCTTCATCAGACTCTCGGGAGTATCCTTTTCCAGTTTGACGATGGGACAGATCCCCACAATTCCGAAAACATGCTGAAGTGCATCAACCGTTTCATCAAAATCAAAATCAGACTCGGCGCTGACAAAGATCCTGCCCGGAGTCTTGTATACCTTAAAGGAGCCCTCCACGCCCTCAAGGGCATGTTTAATCCTGGCGATAAGCGCATCCTCAAAAATATATCTGTTCTTTCCCTTTATTCCGATCTCCGCGTATTTGATCAGGAAATCGTTAAAGATCTCTTTGTTTATGTTTCTACTCATGTTTGTACCTTTACTACTTTCTAACATATCTTCTGAGCATGGGAAGGGTTTTATTTAAGACCTCCAAAACCCTGTCAATATCCTCTTTTGTTGTCATATTAGACATAGAGAATCTCAAAGTACAGTCCAGAAGTGATTTATCAAGTCCGATGGCCTTAAGTGTGGCAGAGGGCTCCGGTTTATGTGTGGAGCAGGCACTTCCTGCGGAAACATATATCCCGGATTCTTCGAGTGTGTGCAAAAGTACCTCTGCGCGGATACCCTGAAATGACAGGCTCACTATATGTGGAGCGGTAGAACCGATATCATCCGGATTCTCCGATACCCCGTTTACATACACATCTCCCAGCTCCAGGGCTCCTTTTATGAGTTGTTTTTTCAGAGCATATAGCTTTTCAATGTCAGCATCAAAATTCTCATAGAGCATCTTCGCCGCAAGGGCCATGCCGGCGATACCCGGAACATTCTCCGTACCGTTTCGCAGGCCCCCCTGCTGCCCTCCGCCGTAACTGATGGGGATCAGTCTGACATTGTCACCCACATACAATACCCCCATACCCTTGGGACCGTGGATCTTGTGGCTACTGATGCTCATCAGATCGATCCCGGTTTTCTTTGGCAGGATCCTGGCTTTTCCGAATCCCTGGACCGCGTCAACATGAAAAAGGGCATTGGGACTCTTTTTCTTAATGAGCTCCGATACCTTAGTCAGGGGTTGAACGCTTCCGATTTCGTTGTTAGTATGCATTATTGAGACGAGAATCGTCTCTTCCGAGAGTTCTTTTTCCAGTTCTTCAAGATCTATCACACCCGCTTTATCAACGGATATATAGATCACCATAAATCCCTGTCCCTCCAGGTACTTCATGGTATTCAGTACCGCAGGGTGTTCTATCTTTGTGGTGATAATGTGTGTTCCCCTTCTCTTAAGGGACTGTGCTGCGCCTATGATAGCCAGATTATCGGACTCTGTTCCACCCGAAGTAAAATATATGTTTTTGGCATCACATTTAAGAATTCCCGCGAAGATTTCCTTTGCCTGTCTCACATATTTTTCAGCCTCCACACCCTTGTGATGCATGCTGGAAGGGTTTCCGTAGTCTTCGCACATTATCTTAGTCATAAGCTGTGCCACTTCGGGATAAACCCTTGTGGTCGCAGAATTATCAAGATATATTTCCATCCGATCAAAACCTCCGGATCCTTATTTCTTTTTAACGGAATATCCGAATTTGCCCAGCTTTTCTCCCAATGAGAAATACTCTCCGTGGGAATATGCCACAAGTCCCGTTGCCGCCAGGTCAAACTTTCCGTTTTCGTCCATGTAGCTGTCGTCAACCGTTACTCCCACCACCTCGGCTATAAACATATCATGGGATCCCAGTCGTTCTGTTTTGACCACCTTGCAATAGATGTTCACCGGGCTTTCGCTTATTGCAGGTGCTTCCATGAAGTCCGACTTATACTCCGTCAGCTTCATCTCCTTGAACTTGTCATGATCTCTTCCGGAGCGCACACCGCACCAGTCACAGGCGTAGGTGAGCTTCTCATTTACAAGATTTATAACAAATTCCCCGCTCTGTTCTATAATGTCATGGGAAAATCTTTCGGGTCTCACCGAAATGGATACCATTGCAGGGTCGGAGCATACTGTGCCCGCCCAGGCTATGGTGACTATATCGGCTCTGTCATCGCCCTTCTTGCAGCTTACCATAACCGCAGGAACAGGATAGAGCATATTTCCCGGTTTCCAATTCTGTTTAGCCATAATTATTCCTTGATCCGATCCTTTATTCATCAATACCGTCAGTCATCAACATGATCCAACTCATAACAGTCATTCCCGCAGTCTCTGTCCGAAGGATCCTCTTGCCCAGAGTGATGATCTTCATTCCCAGAGCCTTTGCCTTTTCTATTTCGCTGTCGTCAAATCCCCCTTCAGGGCCTATAAAAACAGATATTTTCCGGCTTTTTTTAAGGCCGGCAAAGATCTCTCTGGTCTTTTCCATAGCATCCTGATCCGCCATCTCATAGGGAAGAAGGCATACATCGCATTCGGATGCCTCCCGGACAGCTGCTTCATAGCTCATCACACCGCAGATCTTTGGTATGATCCCTCTCTTACTCTGCTTTGCTGCGGACTCTGCTATGGACTGCCATCTGGCGATCTTGGAGGCACTCTTTTTGTCATCCAGCTTAACAACGCATCTTTTCATGGAAACGGGAACGATCCTTGTCACTCCCAGTTCGACACATTTCTGAATGATGAGCTCCATCTTGTCCGCCTTGGGGAGCCCCTGGTACAGCACCGTCTCCACCGGGAGTTCGTTTCCCTCTTCCTTTACAAAGCGAAGTTCTAATGTCACCGTTGACTCATCCATATCAAGCACGGCGCATCTGTACTCACGCCCGTCGATGCCGTTTGAGACATTTACTTCCTCACCGGGCTTCATCCGCAGCACATTCTTTATGTGATTGACGTCGCTTCCGGTGATAAAGACGCGCTTTTCATCTATGTTTATCTGTGATGGACTTACAAAAAACTGATACATGTCTTTATTTTCCGCCGCGGCATGTGATGATCCAGGGTGCGGGCTGATTCTCAAAATTATTCTTTCTGCCGAGCTTTGATACGCTGATCTGAATGATCTCGGGATCCTCCAGGCCAAGCTGTGTGCACAGCGCAGGCATTCCCGCAGCAGTTACGAAATCCAATGTGTAGATCACGAATTCCATATCCGGATTAATGCTGAGCATGTACTTCATCTCCTGCTCCATGCTGGCACTTGCAACAAGCATGGTGACATCGGGCACGGGAAGATCCTTAAAGTTTTCGGCGTCCACATGGTCTACGATCTTTACATTATGAAGGCCGAACTGGTCCACATTGTCCTCCAGCGCCCTTCGATCGTTCGAATTGTACTCAACCGCGATAATGGTTCCGTCACCGTTTAAGATGCCGGCCTCTATGACGATGGACTCACCGGAGATAACACAGATATTCTTTCCTTCCTCTATCTGCATCTTTGACAGAAGGACCGCACGTATCTCGGATCCGACGTAGCGGACGGAGCCGGGGGTAAATACGGAGTTGTCCATACCGAATTTGAAAGTACTGCGGGCGTGAGGATTGAGGATAAGCATACCTGCGGATGCATTTATGCCGCGGTCGATCATATCGGAGAGCTTATTCTTTTTGATCTCTCCCACGGGTTCGCTCCCCTCGTTGTAGATGACGGTACAGTCCCCAAGGCCCGCACTGTACATACGATAGAAGATGTCCTTGTGTCCTGCCTCGGTAAACACCAGAACACATCTGTGAGCCTCTACCGTAGGGATGATATTCTTATTCTTTTTTGTAATATCCAGAAGCTTTACATGCTCTAAGTCAAGATCCGTGTTCTCCGAGTAATACTGAAGCCATGAAATGATATGAGTATTTGTAAAAATGTTTTCTGACATATTATCCCTTCTTTCTCGCCGTTACCGACGCCCATTCACCCTGATATGTGGTCTCTACGATCTCAAGTCCCGCTGCCGTCATGGCATCCTTTACCCTGAACTCTTTATCGTTATCATTCAGTATTCCCGATGTGATATATACCGCTCCGGGCTTCATCTGATCTACAATGACCGGTGTCAGAGGCACCAGTACATCCGCTAATATATTGGCAACCACGATGTCGTATTTTTCGTATCCCACCTGATCCTGAACATCTTTTTCCGTGATTATGTTGCCGATGATAAGTTCAAATTTTGAAGGGTCCACCCCGTTGTTTTTGAGATTGTCCTCCACCGCGGGAACCGCACAAGGGTCAAGGTCCGTGCCCACTACGCTCTCTGCTCCCATCATAAGTGACAGAATTCCGAGTATTCCGCTTCCGGTTCCCACATCCAGTATCTTTGTGGTTTTATTGATGAACTTTCGAAGCTGTCTGATACAGAGCTGTGTGGTCTCGTGCATTCCCGTTCCGAATGCCGTTCCGGGATCGATATGAAGCACCATCTTGTCCTTATCGGATTCCGGTACCTCCTCCCAGGAAGGGATCACCAGAATATCGTCGATGTAGAACTGATGGAAATATTTTTTCCAGTTATTGATCCAGTCAATGTCTTCGGTGCTCTCAAGCTCTATGCTGCCTTCACCGATATCAAGGTTAAACTCCTTCAACTCATCAAGCTCAGCCCGAATACGGCTTCTCAGTTCTTCGGGGTCGGTCTCTTCTTCCTCAACCAGGACTTTTCCCTCATCATTTAATTCAACAAAGAAATTTAAAAAAGCCACTCCGTCGTCATCCTGAGTCTCAGGCAGGATGTCCACAAACATCTGCTCCTTTTCCAGGGGAGTGAGGGGGATCTTATCCTCTATCTGTGCTCCCTCCAGCCCTATATCATAAAGTGTGGAGATAATGATATCCTCCGCCTCCGTTTTTGTTTTTATCCTGTATCTCATCCAGCGCATAGTATATCTCCTGTTTTGCGTTCAGATTCTTTTACGGTCAGATTATTTTTACGACTCATTTATAAGTAAAGAAGCTTGATCGTATTACAAATGCGGTCATAACTTGCCAAAAAGTTTTCGTGTTCCCTGACTATAGTATCTTCTTCCCCGTCATTTGCCGCTTTTTCCAGCATTTTTGCCACTTCGGAAAAATCATCCGCCCCGATAGCTTTGGATGTGCTCTTTAAAGCATGGGCAAGGATGGAATAGTTTTTCCAGTCTTTTCGGTCATAATAGCCTATCAGCTTTATCTTCTTATCGGAGCAGGACCCCGCGTAGGTCGTCAAAACCTGGCGATAAAACTCCGGATCGTTCTGGCAGTACATCATGCCTTCACGCACATTTATCCCCGCCTCTTCCAAAAGCTTTTTCTCATCATGTTCTGTTCCGTCGGTACCGGGCTTATCTGTTTTCTGCGAGGTGCTTCCGGACTGTATCTTATCTTTGGGCAGATAGGTGATCAGCATCTTTTCAAGAGCCTTGTAGTCTATGGGCTTGGTCAGATAATCCTTAAAGCCGTCGGAAAGATACCTCTCTCTTGCTCCGCTGACGGCATCCGCTGTAAGGCATATAAAGGGCGTCTCTGCGTTTGGATTTGACTTATCCTCGCGGATAGCCTTCATGGCTTCCGTTCCGTCCATCTCCGGCATACGCTGATCCATCATGATAATGTCATAGCGTTTATTAAGGGATTTATTTATTGCCTCCGCTCCGCTGAGAGCGGTATCTATCTTGATCTCCGTATCCTTTAAGAGACCCACAAAGACCATCAGGTTCATACTTGTATCGTCCACCACCAGGATATTGGCTCCAGGGGCGTGGAATGATTCCTTGTAGACCTGCTGATTCTTGTAGCTGTTTTCGAATCTTTCGGAGAAATTCCCGATGGGCTCGTCGGATACAACTCTCTGGGGCAGCTCTATCATAAAGGTTGAACCCTTGCCGTATTCACTCTCCACACTGATGCGGCCGCCCATGAGATCAAGAAAGCTCTGGGTGATGGCGAGTCCCAGTCCGGTTCCTTCCACGGTTCCTGTTTTCTGGAGATTGATACGCTGGAACTTTGTAAAGAGTTTTCCCTTATCCTCCTCCCTGATACCCATCCCGGTGTCGGTTACGGTGATAAGCAGAACTATATATTTCTCACCTTTGTCGGTTTTTGCATCTATGGCGTTCACTCCCAGAGTGATGCTTCCTTCATCGGTGTATTTTACTGCGTTGTTAAGTATATTTGTGATAACCTGTCTCACACGGACTTCATCTCCGTTGAGGCAGTCGGGGATGCTCTTATCCACATCCACCAGGTATTTCAGTTCCTTTTGCTCAGCCTTGACTTTGATCATGTTGCTCACATCATTTATAACCGAACTGAGCTTATAGTCCGCATTTACGATTTCCACCTTTCCGGCTTCGATCTTGGAGAAATCCAGAATGTCATTTATTATGGACAAAAGATTTCCCCCCGCGGTCTCGATACTGTAGGAGTACTTGCTGACCACATTAAAGGATTCCTGCAGATCCGTGTTTTTCTCCGATGCGATCTTTCCCTTTGCACTCTCACGCCGGATCATTTCATTCATGCCCAGGATGGCGTTTATGGGGGTTCTGATCTCATGGGACATATTTGAAAGGAAATCAGACTTTGCACGGTTTGCGTGCTCGGCTTCCCCTCTGGCGATCTCCTGCTTTGTCTGAGCCTTAACTATTTCAAACTGTGCCAGAGCACAGATAATAACTTCTGCCAAAAAGAAAAGCGGAAGACGAGTAAAATACATATCCGGGAAAGCATAACCGGCAGTGTGAAGAGGTGTCCACATGTAGATCACCATGCCAAGGAACAACAGTATACAGAAGAACAGACCATAAAAGAGATTATAGAAATAAAATCCTATAGGTGCCGCTATGAACAGCAGGAAAATACTGGTACCTTCCATGCTTCCTGTATATATGAACACAGCAAATGCATTCCAGAAGACAAAACACTGGAAAACCACCGCCAGGTGAAGCAGCACCTTCAGGATGATATTGGGTTTCTTAACAAACTTATTAAGGATGAAAATAGGTAGTGTGAGTGAGACCGATACGGCATCAAACAAAGCAAGGTTTCCTGTTCTGGGAACACCTCTTCTGTAACAATCGAAGCAGAGGATGGCACTGTATAAGATCATTACGGCATCCATGATTATTACGCGTGAAATCTCAATTTCAAAGTACTTTCTGTTTAAGCCTTTTCCTGATCTCATACTCTCATCCCCTGAATAAAAAAACTAGTACTTCCTGAATCTCGCATACCTTTCGTCCGCGAGTTCATTGCCGCTTTTTCCGTCCATTCTGGTCAAAAATGTCCTGATCCTTCCCTTCATATCACTGGCCATGGATGAAAGCGCCGCCTCATCCGCTCCGCCGTATTCGGGAATGATCTCTTCTATCACTTCGAGTTTTTTAAGATCCTGTGCAGTTATTTTCATTACTTCGGAAGCTTCCACCTTTCGGCTTCCGTCCTTCCAGAGAATGGAAGAAAAGCCTTCGGGTGAAAGTATGGAGTAGATGGCATTTTCTGTCATCCATACTTCATTTCCGACTGCAAGAGCAAGCGCTCCTCCGCTTCCGCCCTCACCGATCATTATTGCCAGGATCGGCACCTTGAGGGTGGACATTTCATAGAGGTTTCTCGCTATAGCTTCGCCCTGTCCGTTCTCCTCCGCTTCCATTCCGGGATAAGCTCCCGATGTATTTACAAAGGTGATAACGGGTCTTCCGAATTTCTCGGCCTGCTTCATCAGACGAAGAGCCTTTCTGTACCCTTCAGGAGAAGGCATTCCGAAATTATGCTTCTGACAATCGTCAAAGCTGCGTCCTCTGTTTACGCCTATAACGGTAACGGGCTGTCCGTCAAGATACGCGATACCACCCATAATGGCAGGATCGTCCCTGAAGTACCTGTCACCGTGCATTTCCATAAAATCATCAAAGATGGCTTCAATATATTCGGCAGATCCAAGTCTTGAAACCTTTCTGGCCTCCTGGACCTTTTCCCAGGCCGAGAGAGTCTTTGCCTTTGCAGCACGCTCCTTCATTATCTCTGTGGGACCGTAATATACCTTTTCGCCGACATTCTTAAAACCTGCAAATCCGCCTCTCACGGAATGCATCTCAAGAATCTTTTCGAGAGTGGGCTTTAACTCATTTCTCGGAACGACTCTGTCCACAAATCCGTGCTCTAACTGAAATTCAGCTCTCTGGAAACCTTCCGGAAGCTTTTCTCCGATGGTCTGTTCAATGACTCTGGGACCGGCGAATCCGATCATTGCGCCGGGCTCTGCCAGGATGATGTCTCCAAGCATTGCAAAGCTTGCCGTCACTCCGCCCGTAGTGGGGTCTGTCAAAACGGATATGTACAGAAGACCCTCATCCGAATGTCTCTTTAAAGCAGCCGATGTTTTCTCCATCTGCATCAGGGAAATGATTCCCTCCTGCATTCTGGCTCCTCCGGAGCAGCAGAACAGGATGACCGGCATTTTCTCCTTGGTGGCAAATTCCACTGCGCGGGTGATACGATCACCCACTGCGTGTCCCATGCTTCCCATAAGGAATCTTGAGTCAATGACACCAAGCACGGCTCTGTGCCCGCCGATCAGGCATTTCCCGACGGTCACTCCCTCTGAGAGACCGGTTTTTTCCTGAGCTTGCGATAGTTTATTTTCGTATTCGGGAGTACCTAAAACATTAACGGTACCGATCTCATCAAACATCTGCTCAAAGGTTCCGGGATCCGCTACCATCTTGATACGGTTGTCGGTCCATACTCTGAAAAGTCTGCCGCAATTAGGACATACGTACAGGTTTTCCTTTACCTTTGACCACTCTACCTCGGTCTTGCAGCCGGGGCAGGTTTCAACACTGTTTCCCATTTTCTAAAAATCTCCTAACTATACAGTCTCCAAATAAGCCTTGAGGTCCTCAAGTTTATCGATGCTGACTGTTTTTACATCTTTATTAAGCTTTTTAACAAAGCCTGAAAGTGTGGTTCCGGGACCGATCTCTATAAAAAGATCCGTTCCGTCCGCAAGAAGCTTCTCAAGTGTCTGCTGCCATCTGACAGAAGATGATACCTGAGCTGTGAGAAGCTGCTTTACCTGCGAAGGATCTGTAACATAATCGGCATTCACATTAGCAAGATAAGGTATTTTGATATCACCGATGGTTACATTCTCCAAAACTTCTCCGAGTTTTTCTCCGGCGCCCTTCAAAAGAGCCGAATGGAAAGGTCCGCTGACCTTAAGGGGAACCGCTCTTCTGGCGCCGCGTTCAACGCAGATGTCGGATGCCTTTTTCACCGCATCTTCACGTCCGGTGATGACTATCTGTACGGGGCTGTTGTAGTTTGCAACTGAGACCACATAGGGAAGTGAGTAGTCTCCGGCGCCGTCCTCAGGACCGGCTGCCTGGACTTCTTCGCACACTTCTGCCACAACTGCGGGATCGAGATTCAGGATCGCAGCCATTGCTCCTCCCCTGGGAACGGCTTCCTGCATAAACTTTCCACGCTGTCTTACGACCTTAAATGCATCTTCCATGGTCATGGCGCCGGATGCGATTATCGCTCCGTATTCGCCAAGGCTTAAGCCCGCACATGCGTCGCAGTTTATACCTTCTTTTCTGACTGCGGCATAGACGGCTGCCTCCGCTGCCAGCATGCAGATCTGGGTATATTCTGTGATATTGATCTTTTCATTTTCTTCGAAGCAGAGCTGCTCCACAGAAAAGCCTGCGGCAGCGGATGCTTTCTCGAAAACTTCTTTTGATTCGGGATAGGCATCGTAGAAATCCTTTGCCATTCCGATGTATTGTGATCCCTGTCCCGGGAACATAAAAACTGTTTTTCCCACGGTAATCTCCTGTTTCTGTATCGTCTTTTTATATGTCCTGGTGAAATATCCCAGTGAATGTCCTAGGTATATGTATATGTCCCAGTGACGGATTTCGCGCTCATAAGTATGGGATTCGCTACGTCTGCAGCACATCAAAAAATGTCTGCGCTAACTCTTCGCCATTTTTTTCGTGCTTTCGCCGTGCATCGCTCACCCATGCTTATAACCACGAAATCCTGAAACCGCGAAATCCTGAAACCACGACATGTTTTAATCACGAAGTCATTAAGCCTTGAAATCCTGATATGAAATATCCGACAGGCGACCGAGCCTGTAAGCGGTGCCGGAGGCATACTCACAGGGAGGGAGCCGCCACTAAGCATATACGGATTCCTTCGGCATGGATGTGAAGGCGAGTTTACCTTTTGCGCGGAGGCCGCCATCTACGGAGATCTTAACGTCGAACTTCACGAGGCCTGCACCTCCGGCTGTCTTGGTGACCTCGATCTCACAGACGTCTCCGGGAATGACAGGCTTAACGAATTTAAACTCGTCAACCTTGAGGAGAACATAGATAAGGCTCTCATCGGTACCTTCGCTCTCGATGGTAACAGAACACAGCTGGGCTGCAGCCTCGATGAGGAGTACTCCGGGCATAATGGGTGTGTCCGGAAAGTGTCCCATGAAATAGGGTTCATTAATGGACACATTCTTTATACCCTTTGCATATTCTCCGTCCCTGATCTCCACGATCTTTTCGATCATCTGGAAAGGAGGACGCTGTTTGATCCTTTTCTGTACTTCATTGATATTCATCATAATCTTTATCCTTTATCCCTGCGGTTATCGTATCAGAGGCTTAATCCGCCATCCAATACAAGCACCTGACCCGTTACGTATGAGCATGCATCGCTTGCGAGCATTACCACTGCATTTGCTACCTCCTCAGCTGTTCCGAATCTTCCGAGAGGAATATCCTTGATATACTGCTCTCTCTTTTCCTCGGGGATCGCCTCTATCATCTCGGTGGCGATAAATCCGGGAGCAACAGCGTTTACTCTGATACCGTAAGGAGCAAGCTCCTTTGCCATGGTGGCTGTCATAGAATTGACTGCGCCCTTGGTAGAGCTGTATACCGACTGACCGGGCACTGCAAGAACAGAACTTACAGAAGAAACATTTACGATACATCCCTTCTTCTTTGAGAACATCTTTACGGCTGCCTGCTGTGAGCAATACAGGTAACCCTTAATATTAAGATCCAGACACATATCGATGGTATCGGGATTCATCATCATAACGTACTCATCCTTGACGATTCCCGCATTGTTTACCAGAAGATCGATCTTTCCGAAAGTCTTCACGAAAGTACGCATCATGTTCTGAACGTCCTTCAGATCTGCCGCATTTGCCTTGATGGCGATGGCCTCACTTCCGGCCTCCTCAATCGCCTTCACAACCTCCTGCGCTGCAGCCTCATTGGAATTATAGTTTACACCAACCTTGTATCCTGCTTTTCCCAGCGCTATCGCACATGCTCTTCCGATACCGCGTGACGCACCCGTAACGAGCGCAGTTTTAACATCCTGTGTATTCTCCATGTATCTGTTCCTTTCGTATTTTCTGTTTTTCGGTAATTCTATTTATTAGTATTTCCGACTTTCTGTATGTATATCTGCATTTCCGACTTCTATATTTCAGGCTTCCGACATATGTGGTATGTACTCCGGCAATCTGTCCGAGGCCGGTACTTAACGAGCACGAATGATAATGATGTGCGAGTTTAGTTCCGCTGCTGCTTCATCTTGATCGGGCTTTAGCCCAAGCAAGATGACCGCCCACAGGGCGGGCCGATGCCGTTACGGCGAGGCTACGAGGACCGATAGCTGGGAAGCGGTGCCGGATACATACACATATGCCGGTAGCCGTCACTAAGTCAGTAAACTCGACTTACTGTACCTTCTTTAATACCACTGCACAGTAGGAACCTCCTTCTGATGTTGCAGTAGCAAGCACATACTTGTATGAAGCGGTATCTGCGGTTCCCTCGCTCACCTTATCTCCAAAGAAATACGCCTTCTGCTCATTTCCAAGCTCACCGCTTAGGGTAAGTGCTGCAGTTGCAACAGAAAGTGCACTTGCTGCGGCACGGCTCTCACCCACATATGCCCTTACATTATGTACGGGCATCTTCTCATCAAAGAGCTTACCATAAACACTCTTTTCTACTGCATCAACATCCTTGCATCCGTTACCGAATCCGTATACCGCATCTATGTCCGCTGCTGTGATTCCGGCATCCTTAAGAGCGATCTCAATGGCCTCTTCAAGACCCTTTTCGGTTCCTGCGATCTTACCGTACTCGGTGATGGCATGAGTCATACCATAACCCGCCACCTGAGCATACTTCTTTGCGCCCCTTGCATTTGCGCTCTCCGCACTCTCAAGTACAACAGTGGTACTTCCGTCGGACATTGCCATACCGGTCTCTCCGTAGAGCTTTGCACTTCCGTTTGCAACCAGACCAAGCTGACGATAAAGCTTTTCCATAACAGCACTGTTCTCGTCGGTACCTGTAGCCAGCATAAGCTTTGCATGATTCTGGCGGATCTCATTGTATGCATAGCACAGACTGCTCATACCGGACTGCGCACCATTGGTTACAGTAACATTGACACCGCGCATATTTGTCTTGATGGAAAGATATCCGCCTGCGGCATTGTATACGGTGTTGGGGAAGTTAAATGCAGAACCGCTCTTGGTGCCGTTCTTAACAATATTCTCCTGGAACTCATATACAGTGGTAAGAGGACCGTCGTCGGTACCGATGATCATACCGAAATCCTCTGCCTTGTCATCGGCGATCTCCACCTTGGCGCTCTCGAGGGCTTCAAGACCTGAGATAACCTGCATGAGGCTGAGTTTATCAAGCTTTCTGTAGAATGCCATCTTTACATCATATTTGTCGTAGTCTTCCTTTGAAGTCTGGGCAAATACTGAATCGGAGGCAATGGTCTCTCCTGCCTTTACCTTATCAATATAATTTGCAACGCCGTTTCCTAAGGGGCTGACAATACCCATACCGGTGATATAGATGGGTTCGTCATTTGCGGTCTCTGCCACATTTCCTGCACCCTTTGAGAAAATGATACTTGCATTGCTTCCGCCGAATGCAAAGGAGTTGCTCATTACAAAGTCAAGCTTCTTTTCCTTCATATCATTGGGCATGAAATCAATCTTTCCTGCCTTTTCCTTAAGAGCTTCCTTGTCCTCATCTGTATATCCGATGGTGGGAGGGATCTTGTCCTCAACCAGGGCCTTGATAGCATATACAGCTTCGATGGCACCTGCAGCACCCAGGCAGTGACCGACCATCGCCTTTGTGGAGCTGACGGAAAGGTCGTTGTTTACATCATCAAATATCGCATGGAGTGAAAGGAACTCTGCCTCGTCATTTTTAGCGGTTCCGGTTCCATGTGCATTTACGTAGTCGATGTCTTCGGGCTTAATACCTGAATTTGCAATGGCGGTACGGATAGCATACATCTGTCCGATTCCGTCGGGTCTGGGAGCAGTGATATGATGTGCGTCGCTGCTGACACCTGCTGCCAATACATCGCAGTAGATCTTTGCATTTCTCTTCTGAGCATGCTCATATGACTCAACCACGATAGCGCCGGCACCCTCGCCCAGGGTTATACCGTTTGAATGGTTGAAGGGTGAGCAGGGCTGCTCGGAGAGAGCATGGAGTGCGTGGAATCCTGCAAAAGGAACTGCAGCAAATGCATCCGCACCACCTACTATAAACATATCCGCAACACCGGCGCGGATGAGTTCACAGGCATATGCCACGCTGATGCTTCCCGCTGCGCATGCGTTTCCGACGTTGGTAATGACTCCGGCTGCACCCACACGGTTTGCAACATGGTTTGCTATGGGAGAAATAGTCATCTTTCTGATGTCATCAGTGTTTTCACCATTTACAACGTAGTTCTCAATACTTACAACACCGCCGACGCAGCTTCCCATTACTACACCGAATCTTGTGGCGTCTTCCTTGCTCATATCGATGCCCGCATCCTTGAATGCTTCCTCGGAGGCCTTAAGGCAAAGCTTTGAAGCTCTGTCCACGCCCTTGTAATTCTCAAGGTCACTGCAGTCAACCTCTGCGCCGAGGTTTGCATAGCACTCGTCGGCATTGACACTCTTAACAGTATCGATACCTTTTTTTCCAACAAGTGCATTGTTCCAGCACTCATCAACATTGTTTCCGATTGCGTTGATCATTCCGAGGCCGGTAACTACGCAACGGGTGTTAATCTGCTTGTTCATTTTTGGTACTCCCTTTGTATATTTTTCTGTATATTTCTAAACACGACATTAAACCGGTTTACCCTTTCGGGCCCCGGCTGAAGTGGAAATGTTCGATAAAGTAAATCTAAAAATCACGGAAAACTAAGTCTAAAAATATCACGGATTGCTTCGCTGCAAGCAGCTCCCGCAATCCTAAACCCCATTCGCATCCGTGGAAATTTCAGGAAATTTCCACTATATGCTCATGTGGTTTTAGAATCCCTAAAGCTGATACCGCTCCTCGTGCAAGCACGGTCACGCTATCAGCTTTGGTCTTCGATATTTTTACATGTGTTCAACAACATACTTGGTAAGGCTGGTGATGTTGTAGAAGTGCTCCTTGGGAACACCGGTCATTACTACACCGTACTCATTGTCGATGCAGGAGATGATCTCAAGTGAATCTACGGAATCAAGTCCGATACCGTCACCAAAAAGAGCCACTTCATAATCAAGCTCCTCTTCGGGAATGTTGAGGTTCTCGGATAACATGCTCTTAATCTTTGCTGCTACTTCAAGTTCTTTCTCGTTCATTTTTCTGTCCTTTCATAAATAAATCTATATGAACCGCCGAGCGGTCATAACCATGGTCACACAGGCTTTATACCTGTCCGTTTTTAAGTTTCTCCCCCAGGCCCTCAACGTAGCTTCTGCTCTCCTCGCAGTACTTTTTCAGCACCAGGGAAGGTCTTCCCTTTTCATTAAGATCAAACGAAAGAGGCCTTCCTATGACCAGATGAGTCAGTTTAAACAGCTTTATCTTTCTGCTGATATACATAGGAACAGGTGTCGCTCCCGTCTGCTTTGCCAGCACCAGAAAGCCCGGTTTAAACTCATCCATCACTCCGTTTTTGGAGGTGTGTCCCTCGGGGAGGATGTAAATGGACGCGCCGGATTTCATGACTTCATTAGTCCTGTCCATCCACTCCGTATCCATTCCGCCTTTTCTGTCTATCGATATATACGGAAGATTTCTGAATAACCAGTTTATCTTCTTTTTCTCGTACCAATCCTTACCTACAAAGGTCCAGATTCTGTATCTGTGGAGAAGTCTGGTCATGTACAGGCCCTCCACATATCCCAGGTGATTGGAGAACACAACGCAGCTTTTCTTTAGTGCTTCCTGTGTTGCCTTCTTGTCCTCCCAGTGGATCTTCATGGGAAAGATAAGTCTGAGTATCGGGTAGGAAGCCCAGAATGCAAATCGGGCCACTCCCTTTAATATCCCATTTATAACCGGCATCTTCTAACCCTTTCTGCCATAAGGTCCAACATTCGGGTCGTCCCAGTTAAGATTGATGATACGCTCAAATGTATTATGTCCCAGCATGGGGATCGCCAGCTTTTCAAGGGTCTCGTCGCTGACCTTTCCGGTCTTTGCAAACTCGGCTCCGGCCTCGGTGTATCTTGTGAGATATTTCTCCACCTTTGCCTGAAGCGTCTCCTCGGCGATCATTCCGCCCTGAGCACAGGTAATGAGAGTGTAATTACCCTCACCGCAGATAATATCATACTGCTGCTTGATGGGGCCGTAGCACCCTTCCGTCTTTTCGTATCCGCAGGCGGAAACCAGCACCAGTTTTTTTTGCATCAGTTCAGGATAACGCATCTTGTGGAGGAAGCTTCCGCTCTCTTCGTTTCCGCCCACTCCCCTGTACTCGGAGACATAAGAGATCATCCTGTCCACAAAGGCTTTCATCTTGGAGGGCTGTCCGAAAAAGTAAAGAGGAAAACTCTCGATAATGATATCGCTTTCCATCACCAGGTCCCTGAGTTCATCCATATCGTCATGGATAACGCATTTGCCGCGATCGTTTTTCCAGCAGCAAAAGCAGCCCATGCAATGCTCAATTCTCTTATCTTTTAAAGCAATCTCGGTAACCTCGGCGTCTTCCACAGTTTCCGTGATACCACGCACAAAAGCGTGAGCCACTTTAAGGGAGGAGCTGCGGTTTCCCCGAAGGCTTCCGTTCAAAAGCAAAATCTTCATAAAAACCTC
>CACXGM010000095.1 GCA_902767075.1 uncultured Lachnospiraceae bacterium | reverse complement strand
GGTTTCCTTTACAACAAATCGAATATGGAAAACAAAGAGCAGCTGAGTAAAATGCTCACCGGTGTCCAAAACTTTGTGGATATTCCCCTGATCCTTACCTGTGACGAAGAGGGAGGAAGAGTTGAAAGACTCATGAGCAAGATCGGAACCACTCACATCGGGCCCATGTATGATTACAGAAATGAAGGAACGGAGAAGGCCTATAATAATGCCTATATCATTGCCAGTGATATGAAATCTGTGGGAATGAATTTCGACTTTGCTCCTGTGGCGGATGTCTGGTCAAATCCCAATAATACCGTTATCGGGGACAGGGCATACAGCGATGATTTTGAACAGGCGGCCGAGCTGGTGGCATCCGCGGTAAGAGGCTTTCATGAAGGCGGAGTTGCCTGCACTTTAAAGCATTTCCCCGGACACGGAGATACGGCAAACGACACCCATTTCGATACGGCGGTTGTCACCAAGACTCTTGATGAGCTGAGAAATCAGGAATTTTTGCCCTTCAAAGCGGGTATCGATGCGGGAGCGGATGCTGTGATGATCGGTCATATGGTGGTTACTGATATCACAGATGAACCCGCAGTGTTCTCAAAACAGATCGTCACGGATATTCTGAGAAACGAACTTGGCTTTAAGGGAGTCGTGATCACGGATGCTCTTGAAATGGGAGCCATAGCTGATAATTACACCAGCGCCGAGGCGGCTCTCAAGTGTATTGATGCGGGAGTGGATATCATTCTCTGCCCTGCGGATTTTGAAAGTGCAGTAAAGGAAGTTGAGGCAGCAGTCATCCGCGAAGATGTGGATATGGACAGGATCGATGAGAGTGTCAGAAGAATATTGATACTCAAGTACAATATGGGCCTTTTATAAGGCATAATTCCTTTACTTTTGGGCATAATAGTATTACAATAGAGTTTAATTTTGAAAAAGCAGATTTAGATAGTTACTGCATAGGAGGTTTACTGATGAAGGTTGTTTATAATGATGGAAGCGTCGGAGAATGCGAAGCTTCAGAGGAACTTCACATTATTCGTCACAGCGCGGCTCACATTCTTGCGCAGGCTGTAAAGAGACTGTATCCGGAGGCACATTTTGCATACGGACCGGCCACAGAGAAAGGATTCTATTATGATATCGACCTTGGCGAGACAGTGATCTCCGATGAGGATTTCCCCAAGATCGAGGCTGAGATGCAAAAGATAGTTAAAGAGAATCTTCCCTTTAAGTCTTTTATCCTCTCTCGCGAGGAATCCGTGAAGCTTATGCAGGAGAGAGGCGAGCTTTACAAGGTTGAACATATCGGCGATCTTGCCGAGGATGCTGTTATCAGCTTCTTCCAGCAGGGCGAGTATATCGATATGTGCGTAGGACCTCATATCTGCTACACCAAGGCTTTAAAGGCATTTAAGCTTACCGGTATCTCCGGAGCATATTGGAAGAACAATTCCGAGAACAAGATGCTCACTCGTATCAATGGTGTTGCATTTGCTTCCAAGGAAGAACTTGAAGCATACGAAAAGGAAATGGAAGAGGCAAGAGCACGCGATCACCGTAAGATCGGCAAGGAAATGGGCCTCTTTATGACCGACAATCTCGTTGGAAGAGGACTTCCCATGTTCCTTCCCAAGGGATATACCGTATGGCAGGAACTTGAGAATTATATTAAAGAAAAAGAGCGTAAGCTTGGATATCAGCATGTTATGACTCCCTGTGTAGGAAGTGTCGAACTCTACAAGACCTCCGGTCACTGGGATCATTACAAGGACAACATGTTCCCCGCTATGGAAGTGGAGGGTGAGTCATTCGTACTTCGTCCCATGAACTGTCCTCATCATATGATGATCTATGCTAACAAGCCCCGCTCATATCGTCAGCTGCCCATCAGGATCGGCGAGATCGCTCACGACTTCAGATTTGAGGCCAGCGGAACCCTGAAGGGAATCGAGCGTGGAAGACATTTCTGCCAGAATGATGCCCACCTTTTTGTTACCCCCGATCAGATCGAGTCAGAGGTTAAGTCTGTTGTAGATCTTATCTTTGATGTGTATAAGGATTTCAACATCACCGATTATCGCTGTGTACTTTCACTGCGTGATCCCGCTGACAAGAAGAAGTATCATGATGATGATGAGATGTGGAACAAGGC
>CACXGM010000094.1 GCA_902767075.1 uncultured Lachnospiraceae bacterium | reverse complement strand
TTCCAGACCTACAATATCGGCGGACACAACGAGAAGCAGAACATCGAGATCATCAATATCATTCTGGAGACTCTTCAGGAGATGCTTCCGGATTCCGATCCCAGAAAGGCTCATATCAACAAGGACCTCATCACATATGTAGAGGACAGAAAGGGCCACGATCGCCGTTATGCCATCGCTCCCGACAAGATCAAAAAGGAGATCGGATGGGAGCCCGAGACCTATTTCAAGGAAGGCATCAAGAAGACCATCGCATGGTTCTTTGAGCACGAAGAGTGGATGAAGAATGTAACCAGTGGTGATTACCAGAAATATTATGAGGATATGTACTCTAATAGGTAACTTAGTTATGGATGTGAGCGCGATACATTTCATTCACGAACACGCCTGATAGATTTAGAAAGGATTATATACATGAAAGGTATAATATTAGCAGGGGGAAGCGGAACACGTCTTTATCCTCTTACAAAAGCGATATCTAAACAGATCATGCCGGTTTATGATAAGCCGATGATCTACTACCCATTATCAACTTTAATGCTTGCAGGGATCAGAGAGGTGCTGATCATCTCAACACCCCGCGATCTTCCCGTATTCAGAGATCTCTTCGGGGACGGAAGTCAGCTGGGAATGAGATTTGAGTATGCGATCCAGGAGACTCCCAGAGGGCTGGCTGATGCGTTTATCGTAGGACGTGAGTTCATCGGAAACGATGCGGTTGCTCTTGTACTTGGCGATAATATTTTCTATGGCCAGAGCTTTTCAAAGGTTTTAAAGGAGGCTGCTCATCGTGTGGAGACCGAAGGTGGCGCAACCATCTTCGGATATTATGTAAGAGATCCCAGGGAGTATGGCGTTGTTGAGTTCGACGAGAACGGAAAGGCTCTTTCCATCGAGGAAAAGCCCGCAAATCCCAAGTCAAATTATGCTGTTCCCGGACTGTATTTTTATGACAATAAGGTTGTTGATATCGCGGCTAATGTTAAGCCCAGCGCTCGCGGAGAGATCGAGATCACAACCGTAAATAACACTTATCTTGAGGCAGGAACTCTTTCTGTTGAGACTCTCGGCAGAGGCTTCGCCTGGCTGGATACGGGAAATCATGACATGCTTCTTGCAGCGGCAGATTTCGTATCATCCATCCAGAAGCGTCAGGGACTGTATGTTTCCTGCATCGAGGAGATCGCTTACAAGAGGGGCTTTATTGACAAGGAACAGCTTCTCAAACTGGCTGAGCCTCTCATGAAGACAGAGTACGGCAAGTATCTGGTTGAGGTTGCCAACGGACTGTAATGTGAGGATTTCAGATGGACTCTAGGCTGAAAAAACTATCTATATTGGGATGCCTGGCGGTCATTGTGATCCTGGTGCTGGTGGTGGTCTATGCAAACGGCGGACTAAAGAAAAGCACAGCGGCAGGCAAGGATCCTGCGCAGACTGCTTCGACCGATCCGGGCGCAGCTTCATCAGCAGATACCGGTTCTGCCGGGGACGGAGGCGCGGCTGCCGCATCGGGAGAAATAACCAACGGTTCATCAACCTTTTCCGGAAAGATCACCGAGAATCAAGTGGGCGACAACCTGAAAGGCTTCCTGGAAGACGATAACTTTTTTGACAAGGATAATAAGGATTTCCTGGAAGGGCTTTTGGATAATTCAAAGCGGGTTTCCATCGCCACCACCTCCGTTGAAAAGGATCTGCGTGTGCAGGTGCTTGACAATAAGGGGGATCTGGTCACGGGGGAGGATTTCAGTATCCGTCTCACCGATGAAAAGGGTGGAACCAGCGATTATAAGGATCCGGACAAGGACGGTATCATTTACGTCGGTTCCCTGAGCCCAGGAAACTATGAAGTACGACTCCTGCCCATCGGCGATTACAAGGTGCCCATTAATTCTACAACCGTCCGTGTAAAGGAGCGGGTTGAATATATCGTCATCAGCGATATTTCCACGCTCATAAAGACGGAGGAGGAGATAGACGCAGAGGCTGAGGATACCGCAGAGGCAAGTGCCGAAGAGGATGCGGACAAGACCGAGATGGTGGAGCTTCAGTTCGGCGGAACACGTCAGAAGGCGGGCATCGATGTTTCCAAGTACCAGGGCGATATCGACTGGGAAAAGGTGGCCGCAGCCGGAGTTCAGTTCGTCATCATACGAACCGGATATCGCGGATCCGTGACGGGTGCACTGGTGCAGGATCCTTGCTTTGAACAGAATATTAAGGGAGCACTAGCTGCAGGTCTTGAAGTGGGAGTGTATTTCTTCACTCAGGCCGTTAACGAGGCCGAAGCGGTGGAGGAAGCCTCCGCGGTGGTGTCCATGGTGCAGGATTATGAGCTTAAGCTCCCGATCTATATAGACTCCGAAGGAGCAGGTGGAAACGGCCGTGCGGACAAGCTGGATAAAGATACGAGAACTCTTGTCTGCGAAGCCTTTTGCCGTACCGCTAAAAATGCGGGCTACAACGCAGGTGTGTATGCAAGCCGCAGCTGGCTCTACAATAACCTGGACATGAGCCGTCTCGAGCAGTTCGAGGTTTGGGATGCGGAATATGTCAGCGTCCCTCAATATACGGGTTATTATACCATGTGGCAGCATTCCTCAAAGGGTCATGTTGACGGCATCGAGGGAAATGTTGACCTGGATATTTATTATTATTAGGTTCCATCCCTAAGGGACCAAACTTCAAAGGGAAAACCAAAATACAAGAAGGGAAACTACAATGGGAAAGATCACAGTTACAGATACAAAAATAGAGGGTCTCAAGGTCATCGTGCCGGAAGTACACGGTGATAAGCGCGGATACTTTGTTGAGACCTATAATGCAAGAGATATGAAGGAAGCAGGTATCGACCGTGTCTTCGTACAGGATAATCAGTCCGCTTCATCAAGAGGCGTACTCAGAGGACTTCACTTCCAGATAGAGCATCCTCAGGCAAAGCTGGTCCGCGTTATAAAGGGTGAGGTTTTTGACGTTGCAGTGGACCTTCGCAAGGGCTCTAAAACCTATGGACAGTGGCACGGTGAGCTCCTCTCGGAGACCAACTTCAAGCAGTTCTACATTCCGGAAGGCTTTGCACACGGATTTCTGGTAGTCAGTGATTATGCGGAATTCTGCTACAAGTGCACAGATTTCTACCATCCCGGGGATGAGGGCGGACTTATGTACAACGATCCCGAAATAGGAATCGAATGGCCCATCGCACCGGATATGGTTTTAAACCTGTCCGACAGAGATACTAAATGGGGCGGAATAAAGGATCTTGGCTGATGTCTAACAATAGAAACCAAAAGCTGAATATATTTGCAGAGGGCTTCCGCAACAGGAAGCTCATCTGGAAGCTCGCAAAAAATGATTTTAAAAAGCGCTACGCAGGCTCATACCTCGGTGTTGTATGGGGTATGGTGCAACCATTGGTTACCGTGGTGCTTTATTTTCTTGTATTCGGATTGATCTTTCCGAGCCAGCGTTCCAGCGGTTCGGACATCCCTTTCGTACTCTTTTTGACAGCAGGTCTGGTGCCCTGGTTTTTCTTTAACGAAGGTCTCACCACGGGAACAAACGGCCTCATCGAGTACAATTATCTGGTTAAAAAGGTCGTGTTCAATATCAGCATACTCCCCATAATCAGGGCGGTTGCTGCGGTATTTACACATCTTTTCTTTATCGTGGTCGTGCTTGTAATGGCATCGATCTACGGTTATTACCCATCTTTTTATACTATTCAGGTGCTGTATTACAGCCTGTGTATTTTCGTTCTGATACTGGCCATAAGCTATGCCACAAGTGCGGTCTGCGTGTTCTTCAGAGATCTGACACAGCTGGTGACCATACTGCTGCAGATACTCATGTGGGGCACTCCCATCATGTGGGATCTGTCATCCCTCGGAAACGAGACAGTGAAAAAGGTACTGATGATCAACCCCCTTGTTTATATAATCAATGGTTACAGGGAGTCCATCTACGGCAAAACCTGGTTTTTCGAACACGGCTGGTACACCCTTTATTTCTGGGTGGTTGCAGCGCTTTTGATGTTGGCCGGTACAGCCATATTTAAGAAACTTAGAGTGCATTTCTCGGATGTGCTGTAATTCCGATTATACTGTAAATTTAGCTGATTCGTTTTTGTAAAAGGATTTAAAGATCTAATTAAGAGTATTCAAAAGATCGGATGATTTATGGAAAATAATGATTTTGCGATCCGTTTAACGGATGTGAAAAAAGTATATAAGCTCTACAACAAGCCGAAGGACAGGCTCTTTGATGCCTTCGGACTTCTCCGGGGGAAGAGAAAGCCCGCGCTTAATTATGCGCTTAAGGGCGTGGATCTGGAGATCAAAAAGGGAGAGACCGTAGGTATCATAGGAACCAATGGTTCGGGTAAATCAACTATCCTGAAGATCATCACCGGTGTCCTCTTTGAGACCTCGGGAGAGGTGGAAATAAACGGCAGGATATCCGCACTGTTGGAGCTGGGAGCGGGCTTCAACATGGAATACACCGGTGTTGAAAATGTGTACTTAAACGCCACCATGATGGGCTTTTCCGATGAGGAGATCGAGAAAAAACTTCCGGAGATCTTAGAGTTTGCGGACATCGGAGATTATGTATATCAGCCGGTAAAGACCTACTCCAGCGGTATGTTTGTCCGCCTTGCATTTGCGGTTGCCATAAACATTGACCCCGAGATATTGATCGTGGACGAGGCATTATCCGTTGGTGATGTTTTCTTCCAGGCAAAATGCTATGCAAAGTTTGAAGAATTCAAGCGAAAAGGAAAGACCATCGTCTTTGTAAGCCATGATCTCTCCAGCATCGCTAAATATTGTGACAGGGTATACCTGTTGAATAAAGGAAATATGCTGGGAGAGGGCTCTCCCAAGGAAATGATAGACCTGTACAAGAGAGTGCTGGTGGGACTCTATGATGAGGACGGCGACGGGAATTCAAAGGGAGCCGGCAATGGCAACGGCTCCGGCAGCGGTAATGGTGCGGGTAGCTCTGACGGATCCGGAAATGGTACGGAAAACGGAGCCGGTGATTCCGCTATGCGCTCCATGTTAAACCCCGACACCTTGGAGTACGGAACCCGCCAGGCGCTTATAAAGGATGCTTATATTACGGACGAGGGCGGCCGCAGGACCTCCACTATCATCAAGGGCTCTAAATTCACGGTTCATATGACGGTTTCCTTTGAGGATCATGTGCCGGGACCTATCTTTGCGGTGACCTTTAAGGATGTTCGCGGTACCGAGATCACGGGAACCAATTCCATGTATGAAAAGGCCTACACCGGCTGCGGTGAAAAGGGCGACACTATGGAGGTATCCTTTACTCAGATCATGTCACTCCAGGGCGGAAACTATCTGCTCTCCCTTGGATGCACGGGATTTTCCGGGGCGGATTTCGAGGTCTATCACAGGCTCTATGATTGTCTTGATATAACCGTTGTCTCCGATAAAGACACCGTTGGTTACTACGATATGTTCTCCGAAGTGGAAGTAAAGAAAGTATAAACAGGATTTATGGAAAACGAAACAATCGGGAAAGTTAAATTAGATTATAAGCATTACGCAGGCACAGACCTGTACTGCGACGGGGATGTGGAAGCACAGATCCTGGAGGCGGTGAAACTGGCAGGAAACAGGGCAAAGTCCGCCACGGCATGGGGCACCACAGCGGAGGACACCACTCCGGGGGGCGCCGCTGCAGATAAGCAAACGGACCTCACTGCCGCAGAATATGCAGACATTATAGAAAAGCACCCCAATTGGCCTTTTTTGTACCATTTGTCCCCCATCAGGGAAAACATTGTAAGCTGGCTTCCCATGGATAAGTTCGACAAGGTGCTGGAGGTGGGCAGCGGATGCGGCGCCATCACAGGTGCTCTCTCGAAAATGGCAGGAAGCGTGGACTGTGTCGATCTGTCAAGACAGCGCAGCCTCATCAATGCGCACCGCCACGAAAACTGTGATAATGTGACCATACATGTGGGCAATTTCCAGGATATCGAACCCGATCTTCCTAATGATTATTCCTACATTTGCCTTATCGGTGTGTTTGAGTACGGGCAGGCCTACATCGGCGGGGACAAGCCCTACGAGACATTTCTGAGCATTCTAAAAAAGCATCTGGCCACTCACGGAAGGATCGTGATCGCCATTGAAAATAAGTTCGGACTTAAGTATTTCGCAGGATGCAAGGAAGATCATGTGGGCAAATTCTTTGAGGGCATCGAGGATTATCCCGGAGAGAGCCCTGCCAGAACCTTTACCGAAAACGGACTGTTAAAGATTGCGGAAAAGGTGGGCTTTGCAAAGGGTGAGTGCCATATGTACTACCCATATCCCGACTATAAGTTCATGAACACTCTTTTCTCGAAAAAGCGTATGCCGGGAGAAGGGGAACTAAAGGATAATCTTCGGAATTTCGACCGTGACAGGTACCTTCTTTTTAACGAGAAATTAGCCTTTGACAATATCATTCGTGAGGGGGAATTCTCCCTGTTTTCGAATTCATATATGCTGGTGCTGGGCAGGGATATCGACACCATTTACACCAGATATTCAAACGATAGAGACCCCGAAAAGTGCATTTCCACGGAGATCAAGGAAGTCCGCATGGGAATAACCGGTGGTTCTGCCGTACGGACTGTAATTAAGAAAGCTCTGACTGAAGATGCAAAAAAGCATATCGCAAAGATCGCTGATAATTACAAGCTTTTATCCCGCCGCTATGAGGGCAGCAAGCTAACCATCTGCCCCTGCACTTTATCCGAGGATGGAAAAGAAATCTCCTTCCACTATCTGAAGGGAAGGCGTCTTGAGGAGATACTGGATGAAAAGCTTGCAAAGAAAGATCACGAGGGCTTCAAGGCGCTGGTAAAGGAATTCTATGAGAGGATCTCTTATGGAGAGACGAAGGGAGTGGAAGAAACGGGAGCCGTTAAACCCGGTGTTCAACCTGTGACAGACATGGACCTCATATTCTCCAACGTGATCGTGGATGGGGATAAGTGGACGGTCATCGACTATGAGTGGGTGACACAGGAAAACAAGCCTTCAAAAGAAGTGGCCTACAGAGCAATTTACTGCTATGAGCTGGAGGATGAAGCAAGGCGCGTATCCGAGGAGCTGGGAATTCTTCAGATGCTTGGCCTGTCTGCAAATGATGCGGAGAGGATCAAGAGAGAAGAGGCTGAGTTCCAAAAGAAGGTTTCCGGTGGTCATAAGTCCCTTGGAGAGATCCGTGAAGCCATTGGAAATGAAGTGGTGGATCTGACCGGGAACAGTGCAGGAAGCGCCGGCGGTGCCATCGCCCAATCCGGAAAGCTTCAGGTCTATTATGATTTCGGAAACGGCTTTTCCGAGGAGAATTCATACTTTGCGGACAGGGATGGTGCAGGCTTTACCATCGAGCTTAAAGATAAACTTCGCTCCATTAGATTGGACCCCTGTGATTATCCCTGCGTGGTGAATATAAAGGAGCTGTCTGTTGAAGGCACACCCCTTGAAATCTCCGGCAGCAAGGTGATCTCTAACGGAAGCCGTATCGGAAGCAGCGTATTTGTCTTTGGTACTGCCGATCCCAACATAACCATTGGTTTGAGGGGCGTTAAGTGCGGAGAAGGCAAAAAGATGAGAGCGGTATTTGATATAAATGCCTTGCCTGAGAGTATAGCCGCTGCTTTGCCCGAGGGTGAAGAAAAGGGTCTGACAACAAGAATAAAGAGAAAACTCGGTGGGTTCTAAGGCACGCTGAAAATCTGAAAGGCGGACTTTGAATTTGGGTATCAAAAAGATCATTAAAGACGGCCGTGAAAAGGCGGCAAGAATATACATAAAGCTTTTTCGAAGGGACCTCTCATCTAAGGGTGAGAAGGTTTCTTCGAATTCTTTTTTTGCGGATTGTGTGGAAAAGTATGACAGGGAGCTGGAGGACTGGATAAAGCCCTACGGCTACTGGCTCAGGAATGACCCCTGGGAAGTGAGAGCAGGAAGTTTACGGGATGAAGAGGGCAAGATAACCGTTGGTGATCATGAATATGTGCTTCTCATAACGGAAAACACACGGCCCGCCCGTGGGTGGAAGACCGCAGTGAAGGAGAGTCTGGAGGAACTGATCGATTCAGCAAATGCCCGGGACACTGCCTGCAGCGATGAGACAGAACATATATCATATGATGGTTCAGTTTTTCCTGTCATTATATACGGTGATGAGGATGTGCTCTCAAGCAGTGGAAATCTTTCTTCCTCTGAAGCTTCTTCACAGGGAGTATGCGAGCGTTCAGATCCCTTCTTCAAGCCGGATTTTTCACCGGAACTTCTGGAACAGTTTAATTATTTCGGTGAGATGGTGCTCATCAGAAAAGATATTTTAAGCTCCGTTTGTCCCGATTTTTCGGAATGCGATCCCGTGTTACCCGAGAAGCTTTACGAGATCATAAGAGATGCCATCAAAGGGTTTGAGTGCAAGGATGACCATGAAACCGAGCAGTCTTCAAGATTTCCACAGGCTTTAAAATCTCCACAGGCTTCAGAACAGAAGCGCATGCCTGCTTTCGATCCAGCTCTTATCACAAAGCATTATTATAGATCCGTCCTTCACATTCCCCATATTTTAAGTCATCGTATCAATGGGTCTGCAGCGGAGGATTGTGAGAAAGCTATCGAGAGGCTGAACTCCACACCAAAAGCCACATCAGACCCTACCGTCTCCGTCATCATCCCCACAAAGGATCATCCGGAGGTGCTTCGTACCTGCATTTCCTCTTTGACTCAAAAGACGGATTATGACGGGTCAAAGATAGAGATCATCGTGGTGGACAATGGCAGCAGTCCTGCTCACAAGTCCGAGTACGAGGGGCTTTTGGCTGAATTTGATTTCAAATATATCTACGAT
>CACXGM010000093.1 GCA_902767075.1 uncultured Lachnospiraceae bacterium | reverse complement strand
CCACGGAAAGATACATGCACCACTTACCCATTGCCTTGTTATAGACAACATCCGGCGCCCACATATATCCATCCACCTGATAATGATCGCTTCCGTGAGCGGACCATGCAGCAGGCTCAGCCAGGATCTCGCGATAATCTGTGCTCAGATTGTCCGTAAAGTATTCCCAGTTTTGCAGGTCATAGGACTTAGCCCAGGCTCTGTGAGAACCGAAAATATAGTAGCATTTCTTTCCTTCCTTGTCTTCACCCACTGCAATAGAAGGGTCGTGACAGGATATAGTCTTGAGTGATACTTTATCTTTTTCGCTTATTTCTACTTTTCTTTCAAACATGGCAATATCCACAACATAACGGATCATCAGTTCCGTACCTTCAACATCAACTTTAACATAAGGTCTTAACGTAACCACCTCAGCGCTGTCGGGCAGCTCTATCTTTGAACTGATCACGTCGGGATCTCCATCTTCATATGCCACCAGGACGCCCTCATATGTACTGCTGTCACCCGGTTTGATCATCCCGGTGATCTTTGGGTTTTCATCCTCATGAATCTGATCGTCATTTGAAGATGCTATCTCGATCCGGCTTACGGTATATCCGTCACGGGCATTTGAAACTGTAAGTGAATAACCGATCTCTTCACCAAATTTATATGAGGATCTATCCGTAGAAAGTGTGACGGTAACATCCTTATCCGTTACCTCACACACCTCTCCTTCCGCTGTTTCAAGAGTAGCCTGTCCTCCGGCGTTTCCTTCGTTGTCACCTGCACCGCACCCTGTGGCAAAAAGGGCAAGTGTAAGTAAAACCGCTGTTATCTGTGTTAATAGTTTTGAGTTTGTTTTCATTTCTAACCTCAGCAAAACCTGATCAAATCTTATTTCTATAATCGAAAACCGGATTCCCTAAATCATCCCATTTAACTTCCATAAGCATGGTGTGACGATTCGGATCATAAAGAGGATCGCCCACTATCTCAGAATATGTTCTGGCATGATACACACATACATCACGCCCATCTTCCGTCACTGTAAATGAATTGTGTCCCGGGCCGTAGAATCCCTTTTCTCTGTCAGAGCTCAGAACAGGATGTTTTTCCTTTTTCCAGGCTTTTGGATCCAGTAGATCCTCGTCCTCGGAAACAGAAAGCATTCCCATGCAATAGCATTCGCCTGTGGCACTGGCCGAATATGTGAGAAAGATCTTTCCGTTGTGGTGTATCACCGCAGGTCCCTCGTTTACCCAGATATCAACTCTCTCCCAGTCATAATCGGGAGTAGTTAGCAGTATCTGTGCCGTAGCCAGTTTTGTAGGGCTCTCCATCTTTGCGATATACAGATTTGAAATCTGTATCCCGACACTCACCTTTTCAGCCCATACGTAATAGTACTCACCCTTGTTTTCAAATATTGTGGCATCAAGAGAAAAAGCTTTGAAAGAATAAATGTCATCATCGCTTCTTTGAATCTTTCCCATCTCGATCCATTCATCCTTCATGGGATCCTGACCCAGGCACTCAAGTATATAAGGGCGGAGTTTCCAGATATCATCTTCCCTGGACGCAGCATAATAAATATACCATTTGCCCCACAGATAGTGTAGTTCGGGTGCCCAGATATGTTTGCTCATGTTGCCGCTTAAATGCTTATGCCATATAGTCTTTTCCCCGGCATCAGCCAGACCTTTTAAGGTATCGGAGCATCTCAGTATTATCCTGTCGTATTCGGGAACAGATGCGGTAAAATAATACCTTCCGTCAGGTCCCTTTGTGATAAACGGGTCAGCACGCTGCTCTATAAAAGGTTTATTGAATTCCGTAATCTTTCCGTTCCTTGGTCTTTCGTCCATGAAAAAATCTCCTGCTTCTTATTCTTTGGCCTTTCTCAGAAGAAAAATATTTATTTTTTTCCTGAGAAAAGCCCCGGGATGTAGAACATCCGCACCCCGGGGTCTGTTCTTTGATCTATCTGATCTGTAAGCCGGATCCTTTTACATCATCACTCGATAGAAAGAATGTCGATGTAGCACTCCTCGCAAGTGATGAGGAAGTAGCAAGGATCATCGGCTGTCATTACATTTGATGTAACGGTTGACTTATTGGTGTACTCGTTTCCATTGCGGTCAACGATCTTTGCATCAACAACAATCACATTGTCGGTTCTGGAAATGGTGAGAGTAACATCAGCCGCCTTCATGGCGTCAAGCCAGGAAGCCCAGTCATCGCCCCAGCTGGTCTCATATTCGAATACCGCATCATCCCATCCGTATGCGTCTGCACGGAGAGCTGCGTACTCGACATGATTCTCGCTTCCTACTCCTCCGTCGAAGTTAGGATTCTGATGTGCCTCTGTCTCTTCATTGGTAAACATGAGAACGTAGTTGTCCCAGTTGTTTACACCGTCAGAGTAGTTCTTAAGCTTAACAGTCTTGGTAGCGCCGTTTGCAAGTTCTACAGGCTTTGACCAGTCTGACCACCAGCCATTGGTCAGGTCAACATTACCGACGGTATCGATTGCGTTTGCATCGGGAGTGATAACGATGGCATCCTCAACAGAAAGGATCTCGATGTAGCAGCCTTCTCCGAGGATGGTGAGATAGCAGTCATCGTCTGCGGTCATCTTGGTCTTCATTGTGAACTCGACCACATTTGAGGTTCCGTTGTAATCTACATTGTCTGCAACTACATTTACAGTATCACCGTTTCTTACTGCAGTGAGAGTTACATCTGCATCGGTCATAACCTGCTGTAACCATGTTCCCCAGTTTCCGATGTCATATTTGAAGCTGAATACATCGGTAAGTGTTGCAGAATCTCCGTCAGCGTTCCATCCCCATGCATCCGCTCTGAGAACACCCCACTCGGTATTGCCGTCTACAGTGTTGGGATCTACGCCCTCATCGTGAGGCTGGTTTGTAAATGCCATTACATAGTTATTATAGTTAGCTGCTCCGCTTGAATAGTTCTTCAGTTTGATAACCTTGGGCTGTCCCTCGGGAAGCTCGATGGCGCTGGAGAAATCGGACCAGAAGGGCATGGAAAGATCTGTTGTACCGATGGTCTCGATAGCATCGGGGTTCTCCTCAACCACTACCTCGTGAGAAGGCTCATCAAATTTAGCGGTGGGATCACCTGCCTCATAGAGCGCCTTAACCTGTGCAGCATCAAGAACATAATCGTATACATACAGCTCATCGAATGCGCCCTTGAAGATCGCATCCCAATAGTTGATTCCGAGAAGGAAATCAAAATTGTCAGAAGCCTGCATGGTGTTGAATACAACCTTTACGTCCCTGTCCTCGCTGTCAGCAACAAACTCTTCACCATTGATATAAAGATGTGCGCGGATAAGGCTTCCGTCTGAGGTTACTTCCGAAGGATCAACTGTCATGGTAACATTGGTCCACTTCTTTACCATGGAGTCATCGTTTCCGGGATACCAGTTGGGCCACTTTGCTTCATCGTTCTGATCATATGCCCATACACAAGGATACTCGAGAGTATCGGAGTTAGGATCCCATGAAGCCCAAGTGAAGTTTACGTAGTGCTGACCGCCGGTAGCATCACCGTGCATATCGGGGCCGTACTGAAGAGTAGGCATATACTGTGCGTTTCTGGAAGGGAATACCCAGAAGGAAACAGTGTACTTATCTCCAACACCGTTTACATCAAGCTTTGCACCCTTTGTTCCGTCAAGGTAAAGAGCATTACCCTTAACACCTGTTACATATGTTGCTTCTCCGTCAACAGTCTGAACGATGGGAGTTGCAGCGGAATCCTGAACCGCCAATGACAGACCACTCTCTGCACTGTCAAATGAGAAATAGTACTTGTAGTCTTGAGGGATCTCGGATGCCTCAGCAGCAGGTTCGGCAGTCTGAGCAGGCTCTTCGACTACAGTGGTATCCGGTTCAACATTTGTAGCTGCGGGCTCTTCTTTTTTGCCGCAACCTGCAATCACCGATGCCGCCATTACGCCGCAAAGGAGAATGCTCATAAGTTTCTTTTTCATATGGTTTTGTCCTCCTGAAATATATTAGTTTTTTTCCATTACTTTCCAAATGAATCTACAACTGCCTGGTATTTAGCCAGATCCTCATCAGATAAAACATCATATCCGTTAGGTCCGAAGTATGAGATCATAGCCTCCGCATGGTAGTAGTTAGCCTGCTCGGTAGCCTCTGCAGCATAGTCTGCAGCCTTAGCTGTTCCGGCATCAACCAGATCATGGATACCGATGTTGTTAAAGTACTGATCACAGAAGTTCCAGTATCCTGCGATGGAGTACCATCCGTAAGGAACAGGTCTGGTGATGGAATCAAAATAGTCATCCCAGTACTGCTTGTGATCTGCATCCGTGGGGAACATTGCCTTGTATCTGTCCCAAACCTCCTTGTCAAGAGTCATGGGAACAGGCATGTTGGAATGCTTAAGTGCTACACCCGATGCGTTTGTGATGCTCTCGTCCTCGTAGATATCCAGTCTTGCTTTCCATCCGTCGGTTCCGATACCCATAAACTTCAGAAGCAGGTATGCCTCATAGGGGTGCTTGCAGGAAGTGGACACACCGCCGATGTACATGTTTGCGATGATGTTGTGATCCTTTTCATCTACAACGTTGGGAGTAACGTAAGGAACGATATCAAGTCCGTACTGCTCCTGATAACCATCGGTTGCCCAGATGTTCTGATATGACCAGAATCCTTCTGAGAAAACTGCTACATGTCCGGTTGATCCAAACCAGGTTCCCCAGTCTCCGGACCAATCTTCCATCTGCTGAGTATCCTGCTTGGGAGCTACATATCCGCCGGTCTGAAGATCGCCGAATTCCTGCTCGCCAATAGCCCAGTAAGAAAGATCGAAATCATTTCCGTCAAATCCAAACTCACCCTTGATGGCACGCTCAGCAGTAGCGCATGCTGCGATTCCGTAGAGAGAATCCAGTCTGTTGTAGAAGCCCAGTCCGTAATATTTCATTCCGGTACGGTCATCCACGGTAGCATCCTTGATAAGCTGGATCATCTCATCCCAGGTCCAGTCGGTTCTGGGCATCTGAAGATTAAGCTTCTTAATTACATTTCTGTCGATGAATATGGCACTGGGCTGATACCAGGTGGGAAGTCCGTACCAGTGATCTGTGTCGAACTTACCGATACCGTAATTCTTGATAGAAACCATCATGTTGTTCATGTCAGGGTCATTTTCCACATACTCGGTGATGTCAGCCCAGTACATATTGGCAAGAGCGGTATCGGAATCCGTTCCCGAGAATACATCGGGGAAGGTTCCTGCCGCTGCTGCAGCGGAAAGGTCCGTTGACATGTCTGCGATCTGCTTGCACTCTACGGTGATGTTTGGGTACTTCTTCATGAAAGCTTCCGCCATAAGTCCGATGGTGGTCTCATCCTCGTAGTGCCAGTAGGTCAAAGTGATATCGTCGGTTGTAACACCGTTCTCATCCACATTGCCGGATCCTCCGCTGCTGCCCGATTTTCCGCAACCGGTAAGAAGTGTTGCAGCCATAGCTACCGATAAAAGGGCAGCCACAATTTTGTTCTTTTTCATAAGTTCCTCCTTTGCTTTATGAAAATCCAAAAATAATAACGTGTTAAAAGTTACTCACCGGTAATACCGGCTCTGTCTATACTCTCCACGAATTGCTTCTGGAGTATGAGATACATTATTAAAAGCGGCAGGATGCTGATGGTTGTGGCCGCCATCCTCACGGATTCGTTCAGGCTGGTT
>CACXGM010000092.1 GCA_902767075.1 uncultured Lachnospiraceae bacterium | reverse complement strand
GCCTTCTGCGTTTGCGATAACGGTGGGCTTACCACCTTCCATAACTGCTACGCAGCTGTTTGTAGTTCCAAGGTCGATTCCGATTATCTTACTCATAATTATTGCCTCCTCTATATAATATAGATGTTTTTTTAATTTGTTTATGTGGTTTATATTTTTTAAATCCGCTCGGTGGAAGTAACCATCGGTTGGGAGATTGTTTTATTCGGGAACAACGGCAACCATGCTGTATCTGAGTACTATGCCGTGGTATGTGTAACCCTTCTGCAGTTCGGCGCATATGGTGCCGGGTTCGTACTCATCACTTTCCTGCTGAGTCACTGCGTTGTGAAGGTTGGGGTCAAGGGGAAGTCCCAGTGCCTCGATGGGCTCCACTCCGATGTTTTCAAGCTCTGTAACGAACTGTCTGTATATCTTGTCCATTCCCTGTACAAAAGGATCGTCCTTTTTATCCTCGGGAACACTTGCAAGTCCTCTTTCGAAATTGTCAACCACCGGCAGGAATTTCTTTAATGCATTGGCAGCTCCGTTGTCGTAGCTGGCTGTCTTTTCCTTTTCGGTGCGGTTTCTGAAGTTTTCAAACTCGGCAAGCTGACGCTTAACTTTGTCCTCTAAGGCTTCCACCTGCTCCTTCAGGGCTTCCTTTTCTTTGTCAGCCTTTGAAGCTTTTTCTTTTTTAAACTTTTTGAAAGCGCCTTCTGCTTTTTCTTTTGATCCCTTATCCTCCGGGGTCTCCTCAGAAGCGGTATCACCTGCATCTGCAGCTGCTTCCTCCGCCTTTGCTTCCGCGGTATCCTTTACCTCTTCGGCATCAGAACCATTGGTTACTTTCTCTTCGGCTTCGGCGTTTTCTTTTTTTATTTCTTCGTCTGCCATTTTGGTACCTTTCCTAACTCTTTCTTTTCTCTTTCTATATTAAATATTCTGTAAAAATATTATGTATCGGTAGTGCTATTCTTTCCTGTACAGGTCGTCCAGCTTTGTCTTGATGGTCTTTAGCGTACCCACTACCTTGTCGTAATCCATTCGGCGGGGTCCCACGATTCCGATGGTTCCCTTCATGCCGTCCCCCAGATCGTATGTTGCTGTGACTACGCTGCAGTCCTGCATGCTGGTGTTTTTATTCTCACCGCCGATGTAAACCTGAATGCCTGTCTCCTCGCCGGATTCATCGTTCTGGATGATATCTCCGAGAAGCTCTTTTTCTTCGAAGGCTGTGATCAGTCGGCTGGCATTTTCGTGATCCGCAAGCTCGGGATATTTGAAAATATTGTTTGTGCCGCTGGTATAAACCTCTAAGTCCTTATCCTCCGACAATGTCTCGATGACTTCGTCTATCACATCACCGATGACGCCGCTGTGAATTCCGGCCTGTTGTTTCATCCTGGCCACCATGCTTAAGTTTATCTCTTCCATGGCGAGACCGTTTAACTGAGTGTTCAGCAGCATGTTGAGCTTCAACAGGTTTTCGTCATCGATCTCTTCGGCAACTTCGATGAGGCGGTTCCTGATCACATTCCCTTCGATGACTACCACAGCCAGGAGGTGGGATGCATCCACTCTGGAGAGCTGAATGAACTTCAGCTTGTTCATATGTGTCATGGGTGCGGTGATCATGGTGGCGTACTGTGTATCCTTTGCAAGCAGCTTTACCACTGTCTTCAGCATGTCCTCCAGCTTGTCCTGTCTGTCGAGAAGCATGTCCTTCATGTCGGCCACTTCCCGCTCCTTTGCATCCATCAGAGTGTCTACATAGAAGCGATAGCCCTTGTCAGAAGGTATCCTGCCTGCGGAGGTGTGGGGCTGTATGATGTATCCCATCTCCTCCAAGTCTGCCATCTCGTTCCGGATAGTAGCGGAACTGAGGTTTAGATCTGTATCTTTGGAAATCGTCCGGCTGCCAACGGGTTCGCCGGTATCCAGATAGTTTCTGATGATAGCTTGCAAGATCTTTGTCTTGCGTTCATCCATCTCCATCGTGTCCGCTCCTTTTTAGTGTGTTCCTGCTGTCGGTTTCCTCTTGTTAGCACTCATTTGAGAAGAGTGCTAACATCTTGTGTAATTAAAATATCACTAACCCCCCTGTATGTCAACCGATAAAATATAAAAGAATTATTAAATG
>CACXGM010000091.1 GCA_902767075.1 uncultured Lachnospiraceae bacterium | reverse complement strand
TTTCAAGGAGTATGATACCAAGTTTGCGGGAATGTTTGATGCCGCAACGGGAGCTACCATCAAGAATCTCACTCTTCTGGGAATGAGTGCGGATGTGGATGCGGATGAGAGCTGCTTTGTGGGCAGTATCGCCGGATATACGGAAAAGACCCGTATGATTAACTGCGTAATAGATGAGGCCAGGATCACTTTAAAGGTGAATGCGCCCATGTTCGGTGTGGCGGGCCTGGTGGGATACGGCTGCGGTGAGGCCTCCGGCTGTACCATTAATTCCACTCTTGTCTGCGTTGACAAAAATGCAGCGGAGCGTGACGAACAGTACATGGGCGGTGTGTTCGGAGCAGGATATCTGGATGTGGACGACTGTAATGTCACTGTTCACGGATATGATTCCGACCATGGATATGTGCACAACGGCGGTATCGTCGGAATGTATATTTTCTATCCCAATTTAAACATTGGTTATAAGGGATCTCTCACGGGCAATACCGTAGACGGAAAGATCACCTTCTTTGAGGATAATACAAACAGAAGAGCATATTGCGAACCCATCTTCGGCGAGGTAATGATCTGGGAGTTTGATTATGCAGGAAACAGCGAGACCTTCACCAGGGACGAGATCTTTGATTACAGCAGGGATCTTTATCCCGACATGTGTGAGAATCCTGTCTACACCGAAGAAGTAACCGTTGGTGATTGCGAGAATTTCGGATATACCACCTACACCTGCGAAGAGTGCGGATATTCCTACAAGGCAGATTACACACTTCACGTTCATACCTTTGATGAAGGTACGGTGGAGACGGAGCCCACCTATGAGACAGAGGGCGTCAGAGTCTACACCTGCGTTAATTGCGGATATACAAGACGTGAAGCTATCCCTGTTCTGATCCCGGAGCCGGATCCGGAACCGGCTTATGTGGTGGAGCAGGAGCCCGATCTTGGGATAGGACAGACGGATCCTGAATACTCATCCGCGGACAAAAAGTTTATCGTTGCGGCGTGCGTAGGAGGTGCTGCTCTTATCACGATATCTGCATTTATTGGCATCAGAGTTTCTGCGAGCAGAAAAAACAGAAAAGTTAGAAGGAACAGGCATTAGTTATTTATGGACGTTACTGTAGTTTTACCATCCCTTAACCCGGATGAAAAACTAAATAGTGTTGTGGATGGTCTTATCCAAAAGGGATTTACCGATATCGTGGTGGTCAATGACGGAAGTAAGGCTGACCATTTGGAACCCTTTAAAAAGGCAGCGGAGCATCCCGAGGTTACCGTGCTGACCCACGAGGTAAACAAGGGAAAGGGAAGGGGCCTTAAGACTGCATTTGAATTTGTGCTGGAGAACAGGCCGGACTCTAAGGGAGTCGTGACTGTGGACGGAGACGGACAGCACACTTCACATGATATTTTAAAGTGCGCCGAGAGGATGCTTTCGGAAAAGAATAAGGTGGTATTGGGCTGCAGGGATTTCGACAGTCCCAATGTTCCGCCAAAGAGCCGCTTCGGAAACAAGACTACCAGCAGAGTCTTTTCCATGTTCTGCGGCATGAAGATCTCGGACACCCAGACAGGGCTTCGCGCCATTCCGAGAGAATTTCTGCCCATGCTGGTTCAGACAAAGGGCGAGAGATTCGAGTATGAAACGGAAATGTTTTTTGCTCTTCATAATCATAAGATATCCTGGGTGGAGGAGACTATCGATACGGTATATATAGATGACAATTCGGAGACCCACTTCAACCCCTTCCTTGACTCTATAAAGATATATCGTATAATATTAAAGTTCATATTCAAGTACACTCTCAGTTCGCTGATCTGCTGCGTTATTGACATAGGTCTTTTCAACCTTTTCAATTTCCTGCTGGCGGGTTCAGTGCTTCTCGAGAATATAAAGATCGATACCGGCATCGGAAGATTCTTTGTAAAGATCTTCTCCGGCGGAAACGATGCAGTGGCGCTGAAAGTACTCATCGCTACGGTCGTGGCCAGAGTTATCTCTTCCATAGTCAATTATATTTTGAACAGAAATGCGGTATTTGAATCGAACACTTCTGTCAAGAGATCGGTCTGGAAGTATTATCTTCTCTGCTTTATACAGATGATACTTGCGGCTGCGGGAGTGTTTGGCTTTTCTGCGCTCTTCGGAGGCGGAGAGGCTTTGGAAGGCTTGGTATATAAGCCCATTGTCGACGTGCTGCTCTTCCTGGTCAGCTATCAGGTGCAGCAAAGATGGGTCTTCAGATAAAAAAAGGAGTAAGTTTAGTCAATTATGAAGAGCAGGTTTAATTCTGACAATAATACCTACACTTATGATGAAAACGGCGGATATTATGACGAGAACGGCTACTATCATGATTCCACCGGCGGATATTATGACGAGGAGGGGTATTATTACGACACTGAGGGTGGATACTACGATCCCGACGGAAACTATTATGATGCCGAGGGCGGCTGCTACGACACCGCGGGAAATTATTATCCTCCGGAGAATTACGAGGAAGAGGCCGGGAGCGGTAATGCCGCATATGGAAAGGCTTCATCAAAGAATACGGATGAGGATCTCATGTTTGAGGATCTGGAAGCAAAGTATGTCAGCAAAAAGGTTAACAAGGAAGCTTCTTCCGGGCGTATGACTCATTACGGAAACGGTATCGGAGAAAACGGAAAAAAGAGAAAGAAAAAGCCCAATAAGCGCCTGATGATAATTGTCGGCGTGGCCGGCGGACTCCTGGGAGCAACCTTTGGAGCTGCCATCGGAGCGGTTCTGGGAGCAATGTTCCTGCTGAGTCCTGTGCTTATGGGAATAATCGGAGCTGTAGTGCTGGGCGTTCTTATGGGAGTGGCAACAGGAAGCGCGGTTTATTATATTGCGGGCAGGGTAGGACTTGTTTTCCTTACCTTCCTTCTTATCAATGTTGCCGGAATCTATTTTGTCTTAAGCAATATCTACAAGGGACCCGAATCTGCCAAAAACCTTATGGCATCCACGATCCAGGAGACGGGACAGCTTAAGTTTGTAAACAAGATCTTCCTTTCAACAGAGGAAATCGAAGAGATCACAAATCGCAACAGTATGGGTAAGCTGGAGGCGGAGGTCGACACGAACCTGATCAGTGTGGGCGGCGGCTCTCCCGATGAGCAGGTAGCCGAAGGCGAGACCACTCCCGAGTTTGACATAAACGGATTTGAAATTGTCGAGATTTCCGGACGTACTTATTTCGGAAAGCTGATGATAATAAACGACCCTTCAAGAGTTAAACTTACCACCATATATGACGGATCCTGGAAGGAATACGGAAAGACCCTGGATGAACTTGTGGACGGGGGAAATTTCCTGGCAGGTGTAAACGGCGGTGAGTATCAGTCAGACAGTAACAAGGGCGGATCCCCCAAGGGAATCGTTGTATGCGACGGAGAAATCCAGTACAACAATCCTTATGCGGGAGATGTCATGGTGGGCTTTAACACCGATAATATCCTGATCATCAGAGACATCGGCGGCATGTCAAAGGAGTCCGTCAAGGCTCTGGTGGAGGAACTCAATATCAGAGATGCGGTAAGCTTTAAGGATATCGCTGACGGAGATGATAACCACTTTACAAAGCTTATAATAAACGGTGAGTCCGTATCCCTTAACGGAAGCGGAAGTGGGGCAAATCCCCGTACAGTCATCGGCCAGAAGGCTGACGGAACCGTTCTTTTATTTGTTACCGACGGACGTGGTGCCGGCGGACATCTGGGCGCCACCGCTGCGGATATAATTTCCGTAATGCAGGAGTACGGCGCAGTAAATGCCGCAAACCTTGACGGCGGAAGCTCTTCCTGCATGTACCATGACGGAGAGTGGGAAATGACATCGGTTACTCTGTATTATTCCAACGCATCATGGAGATTGCCTCTTGCGTTCGTGGTAGAAAGGAGGTAACCGGAAATGAGCAATAAAAGTAATAAAAAGGTTTCATTGGTTTTCTGGGCTTTTTATGCCATTCTTGTGATCGCCATGATCGGCTTTTGGGCATACGTTATAAACGGTGTCATCAAGAAGGATCTTTTGATCTACGAGAAGGCACAGCCCGAGTATTTTATGGATGATGTGGTGGCCAAGATCCAGGCCGGTGATATCAGCTCAATGGATTTTGCACAGAGCTCTTCCAGATTTGAGTCCGGGGATGTTTATAAGGATGCGTATGCAAAGAGACTTGAGGGAAAGACCATTACCTACAAGGAGAATCCTTCAAGCTATGATGCCCAAGCTCCGATCTATGAGCTGTATGCGGATGATGAGCATGTAGCTACGGTTAATCTTAAGTCGACCTCTTCCGAGCAGCTTATGTTCATACTCTCTGTTCAGGAGTGGGCAGTTGACACAGTGGTTCCAATTTATGAAAAGGGAAATGAGGGCATAACTGTTTCCATCCCCGATAATTACACCGCATACGTCAACGGCATTCAGCTGGACGAAAGAGAACTGGTGGGCGAAGCGGCTCCTTATAAGGAGTTTGAGATCGTTGCACAGTATATCGATGTTCCGAAGGAAGTTAATTATGAAGTAAGCGGTCTCATGTCAGCTCCCTCCGTGGAGGTAAAGGATGCCGCCGGAAACATCGTACAGTGCAATGTTGACGGAAATGCATATTCCGTAGGATTTGTGGCCGGAGATGTTCCGGAGGATATCGCAAAGACCGCACTCGAGGATGCAAAAAATATTTCTGAGATTTATGCGGGAGACAGGACCCTTTCTTCCATGAAGGTCAGATTCCCTCAGGATTCTTACCTGATCCCTCTTTTCCAGAACTATATCAATTTCGACCTCTGGATGTACAGCGGACATGCGACTCCCACCTACTCGGATGAGCAGGCCTTTAATTATATTAAATATAATGATAATTTCTATTCCGTAGAGGTTTCCTTCTCGAAGACCATGTACCTGCCTAAGAGAAATATGACCGTTACCGATGATACTCATAATACATATTATTATGCTTATATCGACGGTCAGTGGCTTATCGCAGATATGTATAACGAGAGTACCTGATGATGGGTTGACAAGCTCGTAATACCTATGATATATTGCCTGTAATAAATTTAACAAATTTGTAATAATTACAGATCAGGTGTTATGAAGAAGCTTATTAACCATTGCAAACATAGTAATAGAATGCGTTTGATAAAGCTGTCACAGATCGGTATGGCAGCTTTATTTTTTACGTCTTCCGTAGCAGGATACGGACAGAGCGTCTATGGTGCCACTGCATCTGAGGTGCTTCCGAACGGCGGCGCGGGACTGATGCTGACAGGCAGCACTGACCTTAAGAGCGTCACCTCCGGAAAGAGCACTCAGGGTACTTATGAGGATGCCATAGACAGCCGGGAGGAAATGCAGAAGCGTCTGGCTCAGAATGCAAAGGATGCCTATGATGAACTGATAAAGAACATCGCCGTGGCAGATACGGATGATTTCATTTATGTCAGAGAGCAGGCGGACAAGTCCTCCAAGGTGCTGGGCAAGATGTACGATGACAGCGTCGGAGAGATCCTGAAGGAGGAGAACGGATGGTTCCTTGTGGAGTCCGGAAGCCTCACGGGATATGTGGATGCTTCAAATTGTATAGTGGGAAAGGAAGCGGAGGACCTTGCTCCGGAGATCGGATATGAGCTGGCGGTCGTCAATTCCCCTTCACTTTATGTCAGAACAGACGCCGATAAGCAGTCGGATGTTCTCTGTGTTGTTAAGAACGGGGAGGAGTATCTGGTCAAAGGAAGGCAGGACGGATGGCTCCTGGTTGAGACCATATCGGGAGACGGATGGATTTCCGAGGATTACGCCGATGTGGAATGGCAGTTCTCCCAGGCCGAATCCAATGAGGAGGAGGCCATCAGATTGGCTGAGGAGAGCTACGAGAAGGGCAAGCAGCTGGTTGAATATGCACTTCAGTTTGTGGGCGGACCCTATGTGTATGGTGGAACAAGCCTGACAAAGGGCTGCGACTGCTCCGGATTTACCATGGCCCTCTACGATCACTTCGGCATCAGCCTGTCCCACGCATCGGATGCACAGAGATATGCGGGTGTTGCCGTGGACGGTATCGAGAATGCCCAGCCCGGTGATATAATCATTTATTCCGGTCATGTTGCCATCTATATGGGCAACGGACAGATCGTGCATGCCGCAAACTCAAGGCTTGGTATTGTTGTTTCCGGTATCGACTTTATGACAATGCTGGGAATCAGAAGAATATTCTAAGATATTGATCAACTGCATGGCTATATATTGTGCCATGCAGTTTTTTTTATGCCCTATCATGTGTCATATTTTTTAGCTATCACAGGCTATAAAAAAGGCAAAACAGCGTATATCCGTGGTATACATAAAACTAAAACGATTAAGGGCAAAAATCCTGTTTATTGTAAAATTTATACAAAAGAAAATGAAAAACAATTTAAAAAAGATTTAATAAATCGCAAAGTTATCCACATTGTTAAAGAAAAAACAACGAAAAATCAACCTTATACACGATTTTATACACATTATCCACCGAAAAAAACGCTGTTTAGAGAGAAAATTATTGTAAACCTTCGAATGTATGTTTTGTGCAAAATGCTCGAAGTCAGTCACTTTTGAGTATTTTCTGACAATTTTACAAAGGTCAAAATTTATAAAATAAACCCTTAAATTGTCAGATTATTATTGTAAAAAATCCTTTATTGTGCTACGATATTCTTACCAAAATCCATATGAAAGGTACCCGCTTTTCTCAGGCGGGATCGAGATGTGCAGAGTGTGAACATCCCGATAAAAAAGGTGAAGCATATGAAATTTGTTATCATTGGCAGAAACATCGAAGTAACACCTGGACTTAAGAGCGCAGTTGAGGATAAGCTCGGCAAGCTCGAAAAGTATTTCAACGAGGACACCGAAATCCATGTATCTCTGAGCGTAGAGAAGGAGCGCCAGAAAATCGAAGTTACAATCCCTGTAAAGGGTAGCATTATTCGTTCCGAGCAGGTTAGCAGTGATATGTACGTTTCCATCGATCTTGTGGAGGAGATCATCGAACGTCAGCTTAAAAAGTATAAAAACAAGATTATCGAGAAGCAGCAGGACGCAGTTGCATTTTCCAAGGCATATGTCGAGAATGATTCCTTTGATGATGAAGAGATCAAGATAATCCGTTCAAAGAAATTTGAGATCAAGCCGATGTATCCCGAAGATGCCTGCGTACAGATGGAGCTTCTGGGACACAACTTCTACGTATTCATCAATGCGGAGACCGATCAGGTCAACGTGGTTTACAAGAGAAAGGGTGATACTTACGGACTCATCGAGCCGGAGATCTAAAGCGGGCTCAAAACAAATTAAATACAGGTAAAGACAGTGAAGGTGCAACGTTGTGTTGCACCTTCTTTTTGAATGATTTTTACACAAAAAAAAATCAAAAATTTGTTGTATATTTAGCGGTTTTGAAGTGGTTTTGCGATTGCAATTGAAGGGGGGCTATGATAAAATAATGATTAAGTCTGTGAAAAAAATAACAATCACATGCTTATTCTTCATAAACTATTTATTTACATGAAACGGAGGATTTCGAAATGGCAAGAAAAGTTGTTTTGGCCGGAGCTTGTCGTACCGCTATCGGTACTATGGGTGGATCACTTTCCACCATCCCCGCTGCAGAGCTGGGCGCAATCGTTATAAAGGAGGCTCTTAACCGTGCGGGCGTTGCTCCCGAGAAGGTTGATCAGGTATACATGGGCTGCGTTATTCAGGCAGGTCAGGGTCAGAATGTAGCTCGTCAGGCTTCCATTAAGGCCGGTCTTCCTATCGAAGTTCCCGCTGTTACCATAAATGTTGTTTGCGGATCAGGTCTTAACTGCGTTAACCAGGCAGCTCAGATGATCATGGCAGGCGATGCTGACATCGTTGTAGCCGGTGGTATGGAGAACATGTCCATGGCTCCCTTTGCACTTCCTCAGGGACGTTACGGATACAGAATGACATGGCCCAGCCAGAGCCAGGGCGCTCTTGTTGATACCATGGTTAAGGATGCTCTTTGGGATGCATTCAATGATTATCACATGATCACAACCGCTGACAATGTTGCTAAGGAGTGGGGACTTACCAGAGAAGAGCTTGATGAGTTCGCACTTAAGTCTCAGCAGAAGGCATGCGCAGCTATCGAGTCCGGCGCATTCAAGAACGAGATCGTTCCCGTAGAGGTCAGAAAGAAGAAGGAAGTAGTTGTATTTGATACCGATGAGGGACCCAGACCCGGATCCACCATCGAGGGACTTGCAAAGCTTCGTCCTCTTAATCCCGACGGAGTAGTTACCGCAGGTAACGCATCAGGAATCAACGACGGTGCAGCAGCTATCGTTGTTATGAGCGAGGAGAAGGCTAAGGAGCTTGGCGTTAAGCCTATGGCTACCTTCGTAGCAGGCGCTCTTGCAGGTGTTCGTCCCGAGGTTATGGGTATCGGACCTGTTGCAGCAACCAAGAAGGTTATGGCTAAGGCAGGATACAAGATCGAGGACTTCGACATCATCGAGGCTAACGAGGCATTCGCTGCACAGTCAGTAGCAGTAGGAAAGGATCTCGGAATCGACGTTGACAAGCAGCTCAATCCTAACGGCGGTGCTATCGCACTCGGACATCCCGTTGGAGCATCAGGAGCCCGTATCCTTGTAACCCTTCTCCATGAGATGGAAGCTAAGGATGCTAAGAAGGGACTTGCTACCCTCTGCATCGGCGGCGGTATGGGA
>CACXGM010000090.1 GCA_902767075.1 uncultured Lachnospiraceae bacterium | reverse complement strand
ATATGTAGATTATCGGAATTGAATAATGCTCTCTCTCCGTATAGCAGTTCTCTCGTAATATTCTGCATAAATTGTTCCTCCAAGTAGCCATAGCGGGCTGCAACCCCGCAATTCCTTACGTTAAATTACATTTGATAAAACCATTATACTATAAACAAACTATCGAAAACATAAATAAAAACCGCGGAAATATTATTTTTTTATAAATTAAAGAAGTTCCTGAAGTGATAAAAAGGGTGCCCCGAATCAATCGAAGCACCCTTGAAAAAACTTATGCCTGTCTGTGCTTTATGCACCTTTCATTATTTGAAGAAACTCATATCCTGATTCAGCTTCTCGGATACAGCCTTCAGATCGTTTGCGGAGCCCGCAAGAGTGATAACGGTAGCGGAGAGCTCTTCCATGGATGCACCGGTCTCTTCGGAGGATGCTGCGTTCTCCTCGGAGATGGCAGACAGAGCGTTCATGGTGTCAACCACTGCATTCTTGGAGGACTCGCAGGTATCTGCGCCCTGTGCGATAACCTTTACACCCTTAACGGTATTGGCGATATCACCGAGCATATTGTTTACGCTGGTGAGAGTATCGCCGAGAGCCTGCTGCTGTGAAAGGTTGCTTTCTTTGATCTCCTCTGCCGCATTAACTGCAGCCTTTGACTGGGTCAGGAGGATATCCATCTCACGTCTGATCTCATCAGCCATGTTCTTGGAATCATCTGCGAGTTTTCCGATCTCCTCAGCGACAACCGCAAAGCCTCTTCCTGCCTCACCTGCTCTTGCAGCCTCGATGGATGCGTTCAGTGACAGGAGGTTGGTCTGTGTAGCGATGGAGGTGATGCCCTCTACCTTCTCATTGATGCTTGTAACCGCATCCTGTGTAGCGGAAATGGTAGCGGAGATCTCGTCGATCTTTCCGGTCATCTGGTTGCTGGATTCCTGGAGATTAGAAAGGGAAGCGGAGGATGCCTCGGAAGCCTCCTGCATCTTTCCTGCGATCTCTTCGAGCTCAGCGGAGGAGCCCTTAACATTTATAACGGCCTCACCGATGTAGCCCACGTTCTCAACAGCCACCTGAATATCCTCAGCCTGCTCAGTAGCGCCGGTAGCGATACCCTGTACTGCATTTGATACATCCTCGGCGGTCTGTGAGATCTGGTTTGCCATCTCTGAGAGTTCATTGGATGAGGACTCAACGGTGTGAGCGGAAGTCTTGATATTTCCGACGATCTCATCCAGCTTATCGATAACGGAGTTTGTATTGCTTACCATCTCGCCGAACTCGTCCTTGCGGCCTGCAAATTTGTCGATCTTTGCGAATCTACCGTCTGCAAGCTGTGAAAGAGATCCGTTGACAGCCTGGATGGGAGTGGTGAAGCTGAGAGCCATTGCGATACTGATTCCAACTGCTGCAGCCAGCATGAGAACGCCGATGATAACACCGATGACAGCGGCTCTTCTTGCTGACGACATGGTGGTGTTGTAATCATCCGATACGACTACGGTGAAACCTGTAAGGTCATCTTTGCACCATGACATGATCAGGGGATTTTCGAAGGAGTTCTTGTCTACCAGGGTGCCGGTTTCACTGCTGAGGTAAGGTGTGCCTGACATATCGTACTCGTCTTCTGCGGCGATGGAGAACTGCGCATGGGCAGCCATCAAACCGTCTCTGTCGAGTACGAATGCATCGTCAGTAATTTTTGCAAGCAGTTCATGGAGTGCTTCCAGATCGTAGTTTCTCTGTACTTCTCCCAAAACGGTACCGTCATTTCCCTTAATGGGAACGGCGATTGTGATCTGTCTTTTTCCGGTGGAAGCACTGACTATCACGTTGGATATATGGATATTACCCTTCATTGCATCCTGGAAATATTCTCTTGCGGAAACGTCAACGCATTTTCCGGAGGATCTGACGATCTGCATTCCGGTCTTATCGGCGATGGCCATAACGGAACCGTCCGCCAAAATAGCGTCTGCCGCCTGCATCATCTGAACCATAAGGTCATCTTCGAGTCCGGCGGTACCTTCCATATAAGCTATGGTGGTGGGGCTTTCTGCTATAGACCTTACCATGTCTACATTCTCTTGCAGGACACCGGAGTATTCTGCGGAAATGTACTGAGCCTGATTGGAAAGTGCATACTCAGCATCTGAGAGTGCTTTGTCCGTAGATGTCTTGTAGTTTACGATCATTAAGACCAAAAGCGGAACGATGGCTATGGCAAGCATAACCGTTATAAGTCTTGTTTTGATACTGTTTGTGAATGAAATCTTTTTAGAACAGTTAATGTCTGCCATTGTTATCCTCCTTGATTTGCCTGACAGGTATCGGGCGTATTAAATTTATAGATAGAGTAAATTATACCACTCATGTCATAATTTGCCTATAGTCTTTTAGGAAAAAACATAAAAGAATTCTGAATAGTTTAAAAAATAACATAAATTGACAGAAAGATAAATTTAGCTAAAAATAGGCTAAATTAAGTTAAAAACGATAAAAATTTAATTGATTATTGTTGATTTTTTCCATATATTTGTTTCGGACACCGTGCTATCTTTGAAGTGTAAGGAAAAACCGGACCCGAAAGGACAAGGGCTATGAACATCAACATTAATGAAAAGGACAGATCCTTTAAGATCGACACCGATAACACCTCCTATATCATCGGTATAGCGGATGAGGAAGCTTTTATAGGACATGTATATTACGGAAGTAAGGTGGAGGACGAGCCCCTGTATCTTATGAGGACTGGCGAGCCACCCTTTGTTCCTTCAAGGAATAACAGAGACAGGGGGTCCTTTATGGATACCTTCCCTTGCGAGTATCCCGGAAACGGACTGGGGGATTACCGTGAGGGCGCCATAGAGATAGTGGATGATGGGGGATACAGCGCTGTAGGCCTTACCTATGACGGGTACGAAATAAACGATGGAAAGCCCCGTCTTACAGGACTTCCCGCAACCTTTGAAAATGAGTCTTCAAAGGCAAAGACTTTGATAATATACGCCTCGGACAAAGTAACAGGCCTTAAGGCGGAGCTGATGTACTCCATATTTGAGGGAAGTGATGCAATAGTCAGGAGCGTGAAGATAGTAAACTCTTCCGATAAGGACATATTCCTTACCAAGGTGATGAGTGCTTCTCTTGATATGGACAGCGAGGATTTCGAACTCCTGACTCTTCACGGTTCCTGGGCGAGAGAAAGACAGATCGATCAAAGACCTATAGGATACGGAAAAACAAGTGTGGGCTCCGTAAAGGGAGAATCCTCCCATCAGGAACATCCCTTTATGGCACTGGTGGAAAAGGGAGTCTCCCAGGAAATAGGAAGAGTATACGGCTTTAGCTTTGTATATTCGGGGAACTTCCTGGCTCAGGCAGAAAAGAGCCAGTTTGACAGCGTCAGAGTGATGATGGGTATCAATCCAGGTAACTTTAAGTGGCAGCTAAGGCCGGGAGAAAGCTTTCAGGCGCCGGAGGTTGTGATGGTATACTCCGACGAGGGACTGGGGAAGATGAGCCGCACCTATCACGACTTATACAGGGAGCATCTGATCCGAAGCCCTTATAAGGACAGAGAAAGACCTATTCTTATAAACAACTGGGAAGCCACATATTTTGATTTCAATACGGATAAGCTTCTGGCCATCGCCCGGGAGGCAAAAAAATCCGGGATTGAGATGCTGGTAATGGATGATGGCTGGTTCGGAGGAAGAAAGGATGACAATTCTTCTCTCGGCGACTGGAACGTGAACGAAGAAAAACTTCCGGGCGGCCTAAAATATCTTGTGGATGAAGTAAACAAGATAGGGCTTAAATTCGGAATCTGGATGGAGCCTGAGATGATCTCTCCCGACTCCGATCTGTACAGGGCTCATCCCGATTGGGCGATACAGATACCCGGAAGAGAGGGTACCCGCTCCAGAAATCAGTTCGTGCTGGATCTGTCCAGACCCGAAGTGGTGGAGCACACCTGGAACAGTATCAAAAACGTGCTTTCTTCCGCCAATATCGAGTATCTCAAATGGGATATGAACAGGCAGATAACCGATATAGGAAGTTTCGGCCTTAATAAAGAAAACATGGGAGAACTCAGCCACAGATTTGTGCTGGCCGTATATGAACTTCAGGAAAGACTCATAAAGGAATTCCCCAACCTTTTGCTGGAGAACTGCTCCGGAGGGGGAGCAAGATTCGATCCCGGAATGCTTTATTTCGGACCGCAGATCTGGTGCTCCGATGATACGGACGCCATAGAAAGACTGGGGATCCAGGAGGGAACGGCTCTTGTTTATCCGCTTTCTTCCATGGGAGCACATGTTTCGGACTGCCCCAATCATACGGTGGGAAGGGTCACTCCCTTTGAGACAAGAGGGCATGTGGCTCTGGCGGGTACTTTTGGATACGAGCTTGATATCACAAAGATCCTCGAGGAAGACAGGGCCATGATCCCCGAGCAGACCGCCATGTATCACAAATACAACAAACTGGTGAGAAGCGGTGATTATTATCGTGTCGCTTCATACCGTGAGAACGGTTATTATGACTGCTACGGTGTAGTTAGCAAGGACAAGAGTGAAGCCCTTTATACATTTGTCCAGGTCAAGGGAAGACCGAACTATCACAGCAGGCTTATCAGGCTTTCGGGGCTTGATCCGGACAAGAAATACCGCAGTGATGAAAGCACAGAGGTCTTTTACGGCCGGACTCTTATGAAGGCAGGTATACTGATACCGGGATTATGGGGAGATTACAGGTCAAAGCTGATCCATCTTTGTGAGGTATAGCAATATGGCAAAAAGTGTTAAACTTGCGGATATAGCGGAAAGGCTGGGGGTCAGTGTTGTTACGGTTTCCAAGGCTTTATCCGGCCAAAAGGGCGTCAGTGAAAAGATGAGGGATCAGATAATCGCCCTGGCGGATGAACTCGGGTATGTACAGCCCTCCGTGGCAAGGCAGATGGCCAGAACAGTGAGTTACAATATCGGAGTTCTCATCAGGGAAAACTATCTGGGAGGATATGCTTCTTTTTACTGGCAGATGTACCAGCAGGCAGCTCAGAGCGCAGTGGAGCGGGGATGCTTCTCCATGCTGGAGGTGGTGAATATCCGGATGGAAAAAGAGGGGCTGCTTCCAAAGCTCATCTCCGAAAACAAGATCGACGGTCTGATCATCATCGGAGAACTGAATGAGAAGTACCTGCAGAAGCTGACCGGTGCCACCGAAGTACCGATACTTTTTATGGATTACATGGACAGGAATCAGAAGTTTGACTGTGTGATCCCCGACAGCTTTTACGGAGGCTACCGTGTGACGGATCATCTCATCGGAATGGGACATAAAAGAATCGCTTATGTGGGAACCTTAGGGGCTACAGGATCCATCACGGACAGGTATCTGGGCTACATGAAGGCTCTCATAGAAAACGGACTTACAACCCGCCCCGAATGGGTCATAGAGGACAGAAACGGCAAGGACGGAAACATTGACGAAGAAAACAAACTGGTGCTTCCAAAGGAAATGCCCACTGCTTTTTTCTGCAATTGTGATCTCACCGCAGGGATCCTGATAAAAAAGCTTAAAAGCGCGGGATACAGGGTCCCGGAGGATGTTTCGGTAGCCGGGTTTGACGATTTCATCTACCCCGGTGTATGCGATATCGATCTGACCACCTATGCCGTAGATATTTCCTCCATGGCACATATCACCGTCAGCACACTTATCAAAAAGATATCCGGAGAACACTACCGCAAGGGCACACAGGTGGTGGACGGTAAACTGATAACGAGAAAAAGTGTAAAGCACTTAAGATAAACAAAACAATACTAAAGCACATAAAAAGCGCAAAGCAAAGGAGATTAAAAAATGAGCGAAATCAAAATGATCGCACCCGCAGTACCCAATGTTCCCTGGCAGGATAAGCCCGCGGACCTTAAGCCCGGAGCACCTATCTGGAGATACACCGAGAACCCTATCATAGGCAGAAATCCCATCGAGGGAGTTGCACGTATTTTCAACAGCGCAGTAGTACCTTATGAAGGTGCATACGTGGGCGTTTTCAGAGGAGAGCAGACCAACGGTATTTCCTTTATCTACTTCGGCAGGAGCAAGGACGGTATCCATTGGGACTTCGAAAAAGACAAGATCCGCTTCAAGGACGAAAACGGTGAGGATTTTATGCCTAAATATGCATATGATCCACGTCTTGTAAAGGTGGAGGATACATATTATGCTATATGGTGTCAGGATTTTTACGGAGCTTCCATAGGAATGGCAAAGACCACCGATTTTAAGACCTGGACCCGTATGGAGTGTCCTTTCATTCCCTTTAACAGAAATGCGGTTCTCTTCCCCAGAAAGATAAACGGAATGTACAAGATGCTCAGCCGTCCCTCCGATTCCGGACATACACCCTTCGGAGATATTTTCATTTCCGAGAGCCCTGACCTTGAGTATTGGGGACATCACCGTCACGTTATGGGACGTAACGGAATGTGGTGGGAATCCCTTAAGATCGGCGGCGGTGCGGCACCCATCGAGACCAGCGAAGGATGGCTTGTTTTCTATCATGGTGTAAGTGGAACATGTAATGGCTATGTTTATTCCATCGGAGGTGCTATACTTGACTTAGAGGAACCCTCAAAGGTTCTTTACAGATGCGAAAACTTCCTGCTCACTCCCGAGGAGTGGTACGAGGAGAGAGGCTTCGTTCCCAATGTATGCTTCCCTTGCGCTACCGTACACGATCCCGAAAGCGGCAAGATCGCACTTTACTATGGCTGCGCAGACAGCTATGTAGGTGTTGCATTCTGCTACTTTGATGAGATCGTTCAGTATATCAAGGATCACAGCGTTACCGATTGGAACGATACCGACCTCGGAAAGTGCTGACGAGCGTGATGCGGGTACAGGTTATTAATTGAAAGCGGGTAATTGATATGAGTATTGAAAAAATGTCCGGTGAAATGAAAAAACATCTTCTTGAGACCATCATTCCCTTTTGGAAGGGATTGCGTGATGATGACTACGGCGGATACTACGGATGGCTCTCATATGACCTTGAACTCAACAGACGCGCTGAAAAGGGCTGCATACTGAACAGCAGGATCACATGGTTTTTCAGCAATGTTTATATTCTTTACAAAAAGGGTATACTAACCGACGGTGATTTTATCAAATACGGTTTTTCCGCTCTTGATATAAAGGATGAGGCCAAGCACGCTTTCAATTTCCTGTACAGCAAATGCATCGACAAAAAATACGGCGGCGTATACTGGTCATTAAACTATGACGGAACTCCCGCAGATACCACGAAGCACACCTACAATCAGGCCTTCTGTATATACGCTCTGGCATCCTACTATGATGCTCTCGGAGATAGACAGGCACTGGAGCTGGCAAAGAGACTGGTGGGCATCATCGAGGACAATTGTGCGGACGAAAAGGGATATCTGGAAGCTCTCACAGTAGATTTCAAGCCGGAATCAAACGAAAAGCTCTCGGAGAACGGAGTCATGGCAGACAGGACCATGAACACACTGCTCCACGTATTTGAAGCCTACAGCGAACTCTACAGAGTCACAAAGGAACCTTACATAGGGGAGAGACTTCAGTGGATGCTGGATACCTTTGCCGATAAGATTTATGACCCGAGCCGCAAGAGACTGGATGTTTTCTTTGACAATGATTACAAGATCCTTATAGACCTTGATTCCTACGGCCATGATATCGAGGCCGCCTGGCTCATAGACAAGGGTGTGAAGATACTGGGAATAAAGGAATACGAAGACAGGATGAAGCCCATCACCTCCGCTATCGCAGAGCATATTCTAAAAGATGCCTTTGACGGCTCTTCACTTCCGAATGAGTGTGAAAAAGGCGTCGTTGACGAAAAGAGAGTATGGTGGGTGCAGGCTGAAACTGTACTGGGATTCTTAAATGAAGCCGCGAAGGATCCTTCGAGGACCGATTTCGAGGAAGCCGCACTGAAAGAGTGGGAGTTTATCAAGGAATACGTCTGGGACAGAAGAGGCGGAAGCGAGTGGTATGCCGAGGTTGATAAAAACGGTAAACCCGATACTTCCAAAGCCATAGTTGAGCAATGGAAATGTCCCTATCACAACGGCAGAATGTGCCTGGAGGTAATAAGCCGGGCTGCAGGAGAATGACTAAATGATACACGAGAAGTATTATGAATTACAAAGGCAGGTAGATGAGCTTACCTCCAGAAAGAATAAAAAGACTTCATTTTATAACGGTATCTATGACAGGTATGAGTACCCGGTGCTCACCAGGGAAATGATCCCCATTACCTGGAAATATGATATCTGCAAGGAGACCAATCCTTTCTTTATGGAGAGGCTCGGAGTGAATGCAACCTTCAATTCCGGTGCTATATATTTAAACGGGAAGTATTATCTCGTGGCACGCGTTGAAGGAAATGACAGAAAATCTTTCTTTGCGGTAGCTGAGTCGGACAACGGAATCGACGGGTTTAAGTTCTGGGATTATCCCATTCTTCTTCCCGATACCTGCAAGGAAGAGACAAATGTTTATGACATGAGACTAACACAGCACGAGGATGGATATATTTACGGCGTATTCTGCTCTGAGAGCAAGGACACCACCGTAAACGATCTGTCCGCCGCCACAGCAGCTGCGGGGATCGTGCGCACAAAGGATTTAAAAAACTGGGAGAGGCTGGATAATCTCACCACTCTTCGCTCCCCACAGCAGAGAAATGTGGTGCTTCACCCGGAATTCGTGGATGGAAAGTATGCATTCTACACCCGCCCCATGGATGACTTTATCGAGACCGGAAGCGGCGGAGGCGTGGGTTTCGGACTCAGCGATTCCATCGAGCACGCGGTGATAGATGAAGAAAAAATGACCTCCCTTAGAAAGTATCACACCATCACTGAGGCAAAGAACGGAGCGGGAGCGGTACCCATCAAGACCGAAAAGGGATGGATACATATCGCTCACGGCGTAAGAAACACGGCAGCAGGTCTTCGCTATGTCATCTACGCTTTTGCCACTGACCTAAAGGATCCTTCCAAGGTCATCGCAGAGCCTTCGGGAATGCTCATCGGGCCAAGAGAATCCGAGAGGATCGGAGATGTGTCCAATGTAGTATTCACCAACGGAGCAATTGTAAATGAGAAAAATGAAGTATTCATTTATTATGCTTCCTCCGACACCAGGCTCCATGTGGCTACCACAACCATAGACAGACTCATCGATTACGTCTTTAACACTCCGAAGGATCCCGGAAGAAGTGTGGAGTGTGTGGCACAGAGATGTGATCTGATAAAGAAGAATCTGGAACTTTTGGGAAAATAGAATAAGTTTTACCTGAACCCGCAGGGTCAGAAGTCACAGGCGGTCATTTCTTGGCCGCCTGTTATTGCGTTATACAATGCGATATCAGAAAAAGGAGAATATAAAGATGAAAATGATCTCCCCGGATGCAAAAGAAATGATCTATAGCGGCAGGATCGATCATAGCGATCCCGTAAGACCGGTTTTTATTTATGCCGCAAGTTTTTTTAAGATAAGATTTACAGGAAATATCTGCAGACTCCATATCATTAATCACAGAGCCTGGGCACAGGACCGGGTGGGAGTGATCCTGGACGGAGTGCAGGGAAAGATACTTCTTTCGGACGACGATAAAGAGCACATTTACGATATAAGAACGGACTGTGTGAGAACGGAAAATGGAATAGATCCTGAGGAGGATCATTTCTTTAAAGAACTAACCGATGGTTATCATGAACTCATGGTCTTTAAACGTCAGGACGGGGGACAGCACTATTTTACCTTTACCGGATTGGAGATAGGAGAGAACGAAAGCATAGAAAGTGCCACACCTCTTCCCACAAAAAAACTGGAAGTGATAGGTGACAGCGTATCCTGCGGAGAGGTCTGCGAAGCAGTGGAAAATGTGGGGATGCCGGACCCTGAGAATAATGACGGGATCTATTCGAACAGCTGGTATTCATATTCCTGGCAGGTGGCAAGAAATCTTGATATGGAGCTTCACGATACCTCACAGGGAGGCATATCGCTTTTTGATAAAACCGGATGGTTTAATATGCCTGATCTTCGCGGAACAGAGTCCTGTTATGAGAAATTAAAGTATAATCCGCCCCTGGGAGAAAATGAATATGACTGTTCCGAATGGATACCGGATGTTATAGTTCTTGCCATCGGTCAAAACGATTCAAGCCCCGTTGATATCATGAAGGAGGATTATAACAGCCAAAAGTCGAGAAAATGGCGTGAGGGCTACGGGGCCTTCATCCGCAGGCTTCGCAGCCTGTACCCTTCTGCTGAGATTGTGTGTGCAACCACGCTTTTGATGCATGATCCGTCCTGGGACAGGGCGATAGATGAGGTGGTAGCGGGGCTTTCTGATAAAAAGGTGCACCACTTTATGTACACACGTACCGGAAAAGCCACACCCGGACACCCCAGGATCCCCGAGCATGATGAGATGGCCCGTGAACTGACGGGGTATATCGCATCTCTGGGAAAACAGGAAAGGTAAATCCTTTTTGGGTGTAAATTATCGTTTCCGCACACTTGCGAAACAGCGGATTTACTTGTAAAGTAGAGAGGAAGTCAATTACTGCGGAGGAAGAAAAAACTTCGTAAGAAATAAGGAGATATGATCATGAAAAAAGGAGCTTTAATAACGATCATTGCAATCATCGCGGTGATCATCATCGGAGGAATCGCAAGCTACAATTCGCTTGTTTCGCTGGATACTAAGGTTGAGGAGCAGGCTGCAAATATTGATACCCAGCTTCAGAGAAGAGCCGATCTGATCCCGAATCTGGTGAACACGGTACAGGGATATGCAGAGCATGAAACAGAAGTTTTCACCGCCGTTACTGAGGCGCGGGAAAAGCTTTTTGCAGCGGGCTCAATGGAGGAAAAATCAGAAGCAAACGAAGAGATGAGTCAGGCTCTCGGAAGACTTATCGCTATTTCGGAAAGTTATCCGGAACTTAAATCGGATACGGTATTTACAAATCTGATGGATGAACTGGCAGGAGCAGAAAACAGGATCTCATATGCAAGAACGGAATACAATTCCAGCGTTGCTTCCTTCAACAAAGCCATCAGGACATTCCCAACGGTGATCTTTGCAAAGATGATGGGATTTGAGAAGGCTCAAAGCTTTGAAGCCTCTGAAAGTGCCCTGGAGGTTCCCACGGTAGAGTTTTAAGTAAGTATTTCCGGATACACAGAAAGCATTGATCATGGATAAAAAACGTATCATATGGCTGATGATCCTCGTCCTGTGGCTTGGGTGCGTCATTTATACCTTTTTTGACAACAAAGAGGTAGAAGAGACAAATTATCCGAGCCACAGTGATTATTTTTTTGTCGAGGATTACAGCAAAGTTCTCAATGAACAGACAGAAAAGTATATCTATAACGTAGCCTGCGTTCTGGAAGCAGAGACAAAAGCTCAGGTGGCAGTGGTCACGGTGCCGAATACACAGGCCTCCGATCTGGAGGAATTCAGTATCACTCTGGCTAACAACTGGGGGATAGGAGATGAAAAGCTGGATAACGGCGTGCTGCTCTTATTTGACACCACGGAGGATGATCCCCACGTCAGGCTGGAGATAGGAAAAGGTCTGGAGGGGGCGATCCCCGACGGAAAAGCAGGCCGCATCCTGGATAACTATGCCGTGAAGGCAAAGGACAACGGAGAATTTAACAAAGCGGCGGGAAACACCTTTGTTGCCGTGGTAAAGGAAATCTACAGCGAGTACGGAAAAGAGGCTCCGGAGGACCTTATATTCAGCGAAGACTGGGGGGACGGAAGTGAGACCACCGCGGGAACCTTTGCGGATATGGAATTTCCCGAAGCCATCACAAAGAAAAATGATAAGCCCTTTGTTATCCAGCTAAAGGATGCCTTTATCGACGGCACTTATCTGGCAGGCGGGATCTTCGTAGTCATCGCTGTTATCTATTTTTTGCTCAGGTCTGTAATAGGCGTTTTTACAGGCAAAGGTCCCTTCTCGGGCGGCCGGGGCGGGTTCTTTAGCAGCGGCGGAGGCGGCGGCTACAGCGGAGGCCACAGTGGGGGCGGAGGTTCCTTTGGCGGAGGCGGTGCTTCGAGGTAGCGCTGACGGCATCAAGAAACAAGCTAAAATTTCGGATAAGGATAGATCAGAGGAAATCATGAATATAGATTTTGAAGCAGGAATAAAAAATATCGGGGACACAGCCAAACTGAAAAGCGTTTTTGAGAGAGCGCAGAAGGGTGAAGTTCTGACCATCGCATTCTTAGGCGGGTCCATCACTCAGGGATCCCTTGCATCAGAGCCTTCTCTTTGCTATGCGGCCAGAGTATTTGCATGGTGGGAAGAGACTTTCCCGAAGGCAAGATTCACATATATCAATGCAGGCATAGGTGCCACGGATTCACAATTCGGATGCGCCAGAGCAGCGGAGGATGTTTTAAAGTACAAGCCCGATGTGATAAGTGTTGAATATGCTGTAAACGACGAGAATAACGATCATTACAGGGAAACCTACGAAGGCGTTGTCAGAAAGCTTCTTTCGGCAAGAAACCATCCCGCGGTATATACTTTTTTTAATGTGTGCTATGATACCGGGCTCAGTGCGGAGGAAAAGCATTTAGAGATCGCAAAATATTATAATATTCCCGCATTCTCCATAAAGAGCACTATTTATCCCCTTTTGACATCCGGCAAGATACAGAACCGCGACATCACTCCCGATGATCTCCATCCGAACGACACGGGGCATGAGATGGTGGCAAGTGTGATCACCTACGGTCTTGAAAAGATCATGGGACTTGAGAAAACAGGCACCGTTAAAGGCGGTAAAGAGCTTTTAGAAGAGGGCGAAAAAGAAGGGCATATCCTTCCCCCGCCCATCACCGCAAATGCATACGAGGATTCTGTCAGATACAGAAATCAGAATGCGGATATAGTATTCTGCGACGGATGGACAGCTGACGGAGAAGTTCAGGAGCATATAACCGATATTTTCAAAAACGGATGGACCGCAGGCAAAAAGGGTGCAAAGATAGCCTTTAAGGTAAGGGGAACCTGTATCGGTGTTCAGTACAGGAGAACAATTAATCTTCCGGCACCTGTGGCGGTTGTCAGGGTGGACGGCCTGGAAAAAGCAGTGCTCGACGGAAACTTTGATGAGACCTGGGGAGATAAGCTCTGCCTTGATACCGTGCTCGACCACGGGAAGGGAGGGGAGCATATTGTTGAGATCGAGATAACAGAGGCACATGAAGATGATAAGCTGCCCTTTTATCTTGTCAGTGTTATAGCATCGGGAAATCCTGAGCCTGTCTTTTTGAAGCCTGCTTTTGCCCATACTATCTGGGGAGGAAAAAGACTCCGTGAGGATTACGGATATGATGAACCCGGTGACGATATAGGAGAGTGCTGGGGGATATCTGCCCACAGATCGGGTGAGTGCACAGTTTCGGGCGGATCCTTTGACGGAATGGGGCTGAGTAAGCTATATGAGACCCATCCTGAGCTTTTCGGCAGGGTAATCTCGGGCGGCGAGAATAAAAAAGCAGACAGCTCTGCGTCCGGCGATGTATTCCCGCTTCTTATAAAGATCATCGATGCAAAAGCGGATCTGTCGATCCAGGTACATCCCGATGATGAATATGCCGCAAAGAACGAAAACGGATCCCTTGGCAAAACCGAGTGCTGGTATGTGCTTGACTGTGCTGAAGATTCCACCCTGGTCATCGGACATAATGCAAAGAATAAGGCAGAACTTGAGGATATGATAAGGGGAGGAAAATGGAGTGAATTCATCAGACAGATCCCTGTTAAAAAAGGTGATTTCATACAGATAGATCCCGGTACCGTTCATGCCATAAAGGGCGGTATATTGCTTCTTGAGACACAGCAGAGCAGCGATATAACCTACAGAGTCTATGATTATGACAGGCTCCAGAACGGAAAGCCCAGGCAGCTTCATATCGATAAGAGCATCGATGTCATCACGGTGCCTGCAAAATCCGTAGATGAAAGCGTAAAGAACTTTTTAGATACACCCGAAAATACTCTGACCCGTATGTATTCCTGCAAGTATTACACCGTGTCAAAGGTAAAAGTTAAGGGAGAGTTTTCTTTTGAAAATGATGCTCCTTTTCTAAATGTCAGTGTTCTCTCGGGAGCAGGTGAGATTGATGGGTTTAAGCTCAAAAAGGGAGATCACTTTATTCTCCCTGCGGGGTATTCTAAGCCTGTATTTAAGGGCGGGATGGAACTGATCGTATCAAGAATATAAACCGGAAGTGTGAAATAGATGATCAAAAATGTAATATTCGATATCGGCAAGGTCCTCATCAGGTTTGAGTGGATGGAATTCATGGATAAGCTTTTTGAGGATGAAGAGACTAAAAAGGCTGTAAGCGATGCGGTCTGGCAGAGCGGTTACTGGACGGAGCTTGACAGAGGAGCCATGCCGGAGGAAGAGGTATTTAAGAAACTTCGTGAGAGCGCGGGAGATTATGCGGATGCTTTTGATAAGGCAATGGATAATCTTAATATGCTGGTTCAGAAAACGGATTATGCATCTGCCTGGGTAAAGGAACTTAAAGCTAAGGGCTACAATGTTTACTTCCTCTCGAATTATTCGGATTTTATCGTAAGGAGCAATCCCGATGCTCTTGAATTCAAAAAATATATGGACGGGGGAGTTTTCTCCTTTGAGGAAAAGCTCATAAAGCCCGACAGGAAGATATTTGAGCGCATCTGCGAAAAATACGGCCTGAAGCCGGAGGAATGCCTTTTCACGGATGATTCCCAAAGAAATGTGGATGCGGCAAGAGATTTCGGAATGAGAGCCATAAGATTCGACGGATATGATAAAATGTATCCTGTGATCATGAAATATCTGGAGGGGCCCGATAACGGTGAGGAGATAGCAGATCTTCCCGGGGACGGTCTTCCCTTTGACGGAATGGATTTTTCAAAGTGGGTTAAGTAACATAAACTTATAAATTTAACAGTATAGGAGGGAAAGTATGCAATTAACATCAATTGGGGAAAGCAATATAGATGCCTTTCAGTATCTGATGCCGGGCATTGCATTGAATGACAGCAGCCTTTTTGTCGGAGCTATTGAGGACGAAAAGGCTGTGGGAGCAGCGGTGCTGTCCGGGGATTCAAAGCTTATCACACTGGAGTATATTTACGTATTGCAGGATTACAGAAAGAAGGGGATCGGTACCGCTCTGGTGACGGAGTCCGCAAAGGCTATGGAGGCAAAGCATATTGCGGCCTGCTTTTCGGATGATGAAAAGTCGCTGCCTGGCTTTTTTGAGAGCCTTGGCTTTTTGATGAGCGATGATGCGGAAAGTTACAGTGTTCCGGTAAAAACATTACTCGGATCGGAACACATCAAAAAGATGTTGAGTTCAAAAACGTCCACGGGGGTGAAGAATGTTTCCGAGCTTAGAAATGCCGAGAAACAGCTTCTTTTTAACAAACTTTCAGAGGAGAGAGGGGAGAGTATTCTGTTTGATGCGGAGTTTGATCCGCAGCTTTCTTTTGTTACGATTTCTCCTGATTCCAAGGAGATTACTTCCTACATTTTATGCGAAAAAAAGGACAATGTGATCACGATCATGTT
>CACXGM010000089.1 GCA_902767075.1 uncultured Lachnospiraceae bacterium | reverse complement strand
TGATGACAGTTCTCACCAAGTTTTTCCAGGTCAGTCATATCAGGCACTGGTGGAAAAGCACCATCGGAGCCATCTTCCTCGATAAACATGTCACAGGACATACGAAGGACAGATCCATTTCACAGTTCCAGTCCCTTTGCACCGCACTGGCTGCAACAGTGGGAACGGGAAATATCGTTGGTGTTGCCGGAGCCATCGCAACAGGCGGACCGGGAGCGGTTTTCTGGATGTGGATCATCGCTTTCTTTGGAATGATGACAAACTATTCCGAAAATGTCCTCGGTATCCTTTACAGAAAAAAGGATGAAAAGGGCGAATGGCACGGCGGCGCTATGTACTACCTTCGCGACGGCGTGGGAGCAAAGAAGCACGGAAAAGTCATCGGCGCTATATTGGCGGTTCTCTTTTCGGTATTCTGTCTTCTGGCTTCCTTCGGAATCGGAAATATGAGTCAGGTTAACTCCATGACTTCAAACATCGTGGCAGCAGGAAAGACAGTTAATATAAACATTGCCACCTGGGTCATCGGGATCTTTCTTTTCGCGGCAGTGGCTGTGGTTATTTTAGGCGGCCTGAAGAGAATCGCCAGCATCACGGAAAAGCTGGTACCTTTCATGGTTATCATCTATTTTGTGGGCACCATCGTGATCATCTTTATGCATGTTGATAAGATCCCTGCGATCTTTGAATCCATTTTCAAGTGCGCATTTTCCATAAAAGCAGTGGCAGGCGGAGGCGTGGGTGCCGGGATCGCCATGGCCATGAAGATGGGATTTAAGAGAGGTGTATTCTCAAACGAAGCGGGTCTTGGTTCATCCGTAATGGTTCACTCCAGCTCAAATGTTAAGGAGCCTGTGCGTCAGGGTATGTGGGGAATCTTCGAAGTGTTCGCGGATACCATTATCGTCTGCACACTCACCGCACTTACAATTTTGGGATCCGGTGCCATCGACTTAAAGACCGGCCTTGCGGATGAAGCGATCCTTGAAAAGATCGGCGGATCCAGTGCGCTGATGAGCTACTCATTTTCACAGGTGTTTGGACCTGCGGGCGCGATATTTATTGCACTTGCGATCCTGCTTTTTGCTTACTCAACTGTCCTTGGCTGGAGCCATTACGGCACCACCGCGGTTCAGTATCTTTTTGGAAACAAGGCTGTCTGGCCTTACAGAATAGTATTTGTCATCATCGTATTCTTAGGCTCCGTCATGGAGGCAAAGCTTGCCTGGGACATCTCAGATACCTTTAACGGACTCATGATGATCCCCAACCTGGTGGGCGTTGTGGTGCTGTCACCAATGGTTATGAAGGCTACGAAAAACTACGCCGACAGACATTTCCATGGAAAAGACATTAAGCCCATGCTTTCAGTATTTGAGGATATTCAGGCCATGCAGGAAAAAGCTCTGAAGGAATCGGATGATGACTGAAAACAGTGCTGAAAAACAATGATTGCGGACTGAGCCGAAAGCTGATCATTATAGATTTGCTGCGCATTATAAATAAAAAGAGGTTTCGATTTGCGTGATATAGATTGGAAAAATGAATATACGGATGAAGAGGGAAAGATATATCTTCGCCCCATGACATATGATGACGCTGAAACCTTTGTGAAATGGCGCAATTCCGACTCGGTCAAAAAATTTTTTATCTACCGTGAAAAGTTCACCAAAGAGGGGCAGATCGCGTGGATGAAAAACAATGTGGATACCGGAAAAGCCGTTCAGATGATCGTGGCCATGAAGGACACCGACAGGCCCATCGGATGCGTGTATTTTCTGGCGGTTGACAGGACACACAACAAGGCTGAGTACGGCGTTCTCATCGGTGAAGATGATGCCAGAGGAAAGGGCTACGGAACCAAGATAGCAAAGCTGATGCTGCGTTTCGGTTTCAAAGAGCTGGGGCTTCACAGGATATATCTTCGCGCCTTGGAAGGAAACGACAGGGCTATAAAAAGCTATGAAAATGCCGGCTTTAAAAAAGAGGGCTTTCTCACAGATGATGTGCTCATAGACGGTGAGTACAGAAATGTGGTCTGGATGGCCGCTGTGAACAATACGGATAAATAGAGAGTAAGACTGCCGAAAGCAGAGCCTGAAGGGCTTGGAAAGATCATGAAGAGCCGCAGGATGCTGCGAGAAAGCGACAGTGTAGCAGGGAGAGACAGATGTCCGACATAGAGAAGAAGTACAAAATGCTGGAGTTTCCGGACCTCGGTGATGAGAGGGGAAACCTGGTGGTAGTGGAGGGAAGCATTCAGATCCCTTTCGATATAAAGAGGATCTTTTATATTTACGGGTCGGATGATACGGTGATCCGCGGCCAGCATGCCAATCTGAAATCAGAATTTGTGCTGATCAATGTGGCCGGCACCAGCAAGGTAAAGGTGGATGACGGCGACGAGACCAGAGTCATCGAACTGAACCAGCCCAGAATGGGTGTGTATCTTCCCAGAATGCTCTGGAAGGAAATGTATGATTTCTCCGCGGATTCCGTGCTCCTGGTTTTATCGAATGAGCACTATGACGCCCATGAATATATTCGGGATTATAACGAGTACCTGAAGATCATAGGTGAGAAAAAGTAAAAAAGTAATGTATATAAAGAGGATGTCGGGGAATCCCGGCGGGAAGACTAATGAGTAAGATTTCTATAGTAGTTCCGGTTTATTACAATTCTGATACACTTGAGCTTTTATACGAGGATATGAAAAATAAGATCCTGGATGAGCTGGGAGATTATGAGATCGTCTTTGTGGATGACGGCTCCGGGGATGATTCCTGGGAAGTGATGAACAAGATCCGGGAAATGGATGAAAATGTTAAGTGCGTCAAACTGTCTAAAAACTACGGCGAGCACTCCGCAATCCTGGCGGGACTGTCCCAGTGCACCGGCGACTGTGCGGTGACCAAACAGGCCGACCTTCAGGAGGATTCCACCATCATCCTGCAGATGTATGAAAGCTGGAAAGCCGGAAACAAGGTGGTTCTGGCCATCAGACAGGAAAGAAAAGAAAACCCCATAAAGGTATTTTTTGCAAATATGTATTATGCTATTGTCCGCCGGATGGTGAACAAGAATATGCCAAAGGGCGGCTGCGATTGCTATCTCGTGGACCGCAAGGTCATTGAGGTGCTGGAGAGGCTTGATGAAAAGAATTCCTCCCTTACCCTGCAGGTTATGTGGGTAGGATTTAAGACCGACATGATCTATTTCGTGAGACAGGACAGAGAGATCGGCAAATCCCGCTGGACTCTCTCAAAGAAGATCAAGCTGGTGGTGGACTCAGTGATGAGCTTTTCCTATGCACCCATGCGTATCATGATGGGAGTAGGTGCTATATTTGATGTCATCGCCCTCGGGATCATGATCGCAGTTATTGTGGAAAAATTCACTGTCGGAACCCCCATCGACGGCTGGGCTTCACTGATGTGCGTTGTGCTCTTTGGTTTTGGCATCATCATGCTGATGCTGGGAGTTCTGGGCGAGTATATCTGGAGAACTCTCGATGCATCCAGAAACCGTCCTCCTTTCATCGTGGACGAGGTCAATGATGTGAGAGCAAAGACGAAAAACGTCGAGAGTAAAACTGATGAAAAGTAAGTTTAAGCATTAATAAAAAGCATCGCGTGGATAATCGCGGTGCTTTTTTGCTTTAAGAGTATCCTTATTAGCTAAGGGTCTCGAAGACTTCCATGGCGCGCTCCACGGTGCGGTCAGAGTTGTAATGCTCATGTTCGCCCCAGCGGCCGAGGCCAATGATACCATGGGACTTCATGTAGGGCAGAAGTCTTGCCATAATTGCAGGCTTATCAATGGTATTGAGAGGATATGTATACTCGTTTGCAAAAGCAGGCCCTGAAGCATTAGAAACTCGGTTCAGGTTCGTCTCCACCCAGTAGCCTTTGCTGCCCTCACAGAAATTATGTCTCACCAGGATCCTGTGATAGGAGGTCTTCTCGTCGGGCACGTAGATCCAGTGGGCTGCGGTATCAAGGTTTTCCGCCACGTAGCGGATCTCGGTTCCTGTATGCTTGAGGGAGGAGATATCCGTCCGAAGCAGGTTTAACCCGGACTCGCGAACTGAGCCGGACTCGCGAATTGACTCACAGCTATCGCAGGAAACCTCTGCCACATTTCCATCCACATTATAATCATCCACACCCACGATTCTTTCAAAGGAATTCCAGGGCACTGTAGTTATTATGGTCTCTGCTTTATATACATTTCCGTCGGAACCCGTCACGGTCTTTTCAGATACATTTAATTCCTTTGCACTTACACCGCAAATAAGGGAATCCCCAAGCGCTTCTCCCATGCGCAGCCACAATTCGCCATAG
>CACXGM010000088.1 GCA_902767075.1 uncultured Lachnospiraceae bacterium | reverse complement strand
CATATTTGAAATATTAGTTTCCGAATACCTTGAGGTAATCCTTCTGGAACTTCTCGATACCCTGATCGGTGAGAGGATGCTTGGTCATCTGCTCGATTACAGCGTAAGGGATAGTTGCGATGTCAGCGCCTGCAAGTGCACAGTCGGTAACATGGATGGGATTACGGATGGAAGCTGCGATGATCTCGGTCTCATATCCATAGATAGCGAAGATCTCTGCGATCTGTCTGATAAGCTCAACACCGGTGGTGGAGATATCATCAAGTCTTCCAAGGAAAGGTGATACATAGGTAGCGCCTGCGTTTGCAGCAAGGATAGCCTGGTTAGCGGTGAAGATAAGAGTAACATTGGTCTTGATGCCTTCTGCGGAAAGAACCTTAACAGCCTTAAGTCCCTCTACAGTCATGGGAATCTTAACAACCATATTCTTGTGAAGCTTTGCGATCTCACGGCCCTCTGCGATCATGCCCTCGGCATCAACGGTGGTAGCCTTTACTTCGCCGGAGATAGGTCCGTCTACGATGGATGCGATCTCCTTGAGGATCTCTTCCTGGGGACGTCCGCCTTCCTTTGCAATAAGAGAAGGGTTGGTGGTAACGCCACAGATAACGCCCATCTCGTTAGCTTTCTTGATCTCTTCGATCTTACCGGTGTCAACGAAAATCTTCATTTCAAATTCTCCTTAAATGATTAAAACTGCAGCACAATTTGCTGATATAAATACTTATAACATAGTATTACGATTTTTTGTTAAAAACTTACTATTTTTTGCACAAAATTTATCGAATATTGCTATAAGACGTCCTCGTCTTACATTAAATCTCTATAGCCTTGCATATATCCTTTTGTGCATCGATGGCCTTTACATAGGTCTCGATATACTTATCAAAGCCCGCTACATCCTCGGGATCGGGCTGCATTACAGTACCCTTTTCACCGTGGAATACCTTGTCGGAAAGATACTTGTCGAGAGTCTCGCCCTCTGCTTTGTTTATCATGTAAGCAGCAAGAAGAGCCATTCCCCAGGGTCCGCCCTCGCCTGCGGTCTCCATTACGGCAACGGGAGCGTTCATGGCTGCTGCCAGCACGCTCTGTCCCACACCCTTGGTCTTGAAGAGTCCGCCGTGACCGTAGATGGTATCAACGCCTACCTTCTCCTCCTTAAACAGGATGTCACATCCGATCTTAAGTGTTGCAAGCGAAGCATACAGATGAGTCCTCATGAAGTTTGCAAGATTCATCTTTGCATCGGGCTTTCTCGCAAACATGGGGCGTCCCTCGTCGGTTCCGATAACGGGCTCACCGGAGAGAGTATTGAATGCCAGCAGTCCGCCGCAGTCCTTTTCACCCTTAAGAGCGTTGTTATAAAGGGTGGAATAAATATTGTTCATATTCAGATTCATTCCGAACATGTCGGAGAACTCCTTGAACAGTCCCACCCAGGCATTTAAGTCCGATGTGCAGTTATTGCAGTGTACCATTGCTACTGCAGGGCCTGCGGGAGTGGTGACCAGATCCAGTTCCTCGTGAACCTTCTTCAGATCCTCCTCCAGAACTACCATTGCAAATACACTGGTACCTGCGGATACATTACCGGTTCTGACCGCAACGGAATTGGTAGCCACCATACCGGTTCCCGCATCTCCCTCGGGGGGAGCGATGGGAACACCTGCCTTCAGGTTTCCGGATACATCCAGCTTTTTAGCACCCTCTTCTGTCAGAGTGCCTGCGGACTGTCCTGCTACCAGGACCTTGGGAAGGATCTGTCTGATATCCCATGAATATTTCTTAACATTATCCAGTGCGGCGAATTTATCAAGCATAGCGCTGTTGTAATCACAGGTGGATGAATCGATGGGGAACATACCGGAGGCTTCGCCCACACCCATAACCTTCTGTCCCGTCATCTGCCAGTGAATATATCCTGCGAGAGTGGTAAAGAAATCGATATCCTTAACATGATCTTCGCCGTTAAGTATCGCCTGATAAAGGTGAGCAATGCTCCAGCGCTGAGGAATGTTGAATCCCAGTACCTCGGTAAGTTCCTTTGCCGCAGGGCCTGTGATGGTGTTTCTCCAGGTTCTGAAGGGAACCAAAAGATTTCCCGCTTTATCAAAAGGCATATATCCGTGCATCATTCCCGAAAAGCCGATGGCAGCCAGGTCGGTGAGTTCGATGTCATATCTTTCTTTGACATCCTTGCGCAGATTTGAATATGTATCCTGAAGTCCGCTCCAGATATCATCCAACGAATATGTCCAAACACCGTTTTCCAGACGGTTTTCCCATTCGTGATCTCCGGATGCAATGGGATTAAAATTCTCATCTATAAGCACACCCTTGATCCTGGTGGAACCGAATTCGATCCCCAGTACTGCTTTTCCGCTCTCAATACACTCTTTTGCACTGTTCATAAAATGCCTCCAAATCATTGTCTTAAACGCTTATGTTTTAAACGCAAACTACACCTACGATACCCTCTGATTCTAACACCAGGGGCAGATTTCCACTCCCTAAATATTGCTAGTTACTTCTCGAAAAATTTGATGTTTTACGGTTACCATTTTTTATGCGGGCAGTGAGCCAACCTGGAAGCAGCGCGAAGTTCCACGTAACAGCCACAGGCATTGCAGGTTCCGGCGTTTAGTTTGTCGCATTCCTTGCATATAGACAGCCTTCTTTCGTATTCCTCTGTGGGCGGCTGGTCCTCTGCCTTTATGGCGCTTTTATACTTTTCTATCATAGCCTTGTCAGCCTCGGCCATTTCCCTCAGCAGACACCTGATACATCCTGCAGGTTGCATTTCAAACCTCACTGTGTTAATTCGATTTGTCCGGTTTTTCCGATATATCTGATATATCTGATTTTTTCAATCTTTCCCTGGAAAGAATCCCGGTATATTTTCTGGCTTTAAGAATAATATATACGATCGCCGTAACTATGGCAGCGATCACAGATGCAAGCACCATCTTGTCGAACTTAAAATGCAGATAGGACAAAGATATAAAGCTGACAATGAGAAGCATGAGCATCATCCATCCAAAGGCTCCGGCCACGCAGACGAAAAACATGATGATATCCAAAACAACATCCCTGACACTGAACGGATTAGCGTGATACTTTTCAGTCATCTCATCGGCGCTTTTCTGCATGGAGTGAATAGCTTCCTGAGTGTCGTCGGTATAGAGTTTTGATAAATCCTTTTTCTCCATCAAAGAATTCCTTGTCAAAATTGTCTATCAATAGAATACCTTGCTTCCCCAGAAAGTTATCTGATCCGTATCTCCCAGTGCTGTAAACACAAGCGTCTCTATTTTAGTGTTTTCAACGTTCATTTTAACAGTAACGCCGGAATATGTCACTCCGTCAATCACCAGATCTATATAGGGAGTACCCTCCTGAAGGCTCCAGCTTCCCACATAGTCACCTGTTATGGTGCCGTCCTCCCCAAGGGTGATCTTTGAAGTTTTCGTCACATCCAGGTTTGCATAATCAATATCCAGCTTATGCATCATCACATCGTAGGTTCCGTATACATCACTCAGCGTGTAACCATCGGTTACCAGAGTTTCTCCGCCGGTCTGATAGGGTGCTGCCACCAGCCATCCGTTTTTGTTAAGGAAAAGCTGATGAACCTTAACGTAGTGTCCTTCTGTACCGTCAGTGGTGCGTGTATGGAAAACCATGTATGCTTTTCCGTCATCATCTACAAAAGCGGAATTGTGACCCTGTGCCACCTGTCCCTTTGTAAAGGTGTTCCACTTGTATCCGCCAAATAGTCTTTCACCGATGGGCATGTTGAAATTCTGAACCCAATTGTCAAAGTAAGGATCGTTGCCCAGTTCGTCAACATAATCTCCGTCGGGAGTCTTGCTCCTGAACACCCTTACGTTGTATCCTCCTCTGGCTTCCAGGCCTCCGTAGCACATAAACAGCCAATAGTAGTCTCCGATCTTTTGAATATATGATGCCTCACCGGATACATACGCGCCGCCTGCGATCTTTTTTCCAAAGTAGGGATCGGAATGGATATTCTCCTCATACTTTACATTCTTGTCTCTGAAGCCTGTCTCTTCATCCAGTTCCAGCATGAAGATCCCGCCGCTCCAGGATCCGTACGTCATCCAAAGATTTCCGTCATCATCATAGAATACGCAGGCATCAATGTTGTTGGGATAATAGTCACCCCATTTCTTTCCCTTGTTATATCTTTCAGGATACTCCTTCTCTCCCGTTACCTCCGCCACATCTGTTTCATCGTAGAATTCAGCGGAATGAAAACCGGAATACACCACTATGCCTTCATAGGTCCAGTCTCCTTCCAGGGTATCCGCGGTAAGCAGGACAATGGATGAATACCAGTTATCCCCATCCACGGAAAGATACATGCACCACTTACCCATTGCCTTGTTATAGACAACATCCGGCGCCCACATATATCCATCCACCTGATAATGAT
>CACXGM010000087.1 GCA_902767075.1 uncultured Lachnospiraceae bacterium | reverse complement strand
TACTATTTCTTGAATAAGGAAAACTAAAGTGAAGGCTATTCTGACGAAAATCTGGGAAGTGGTCCGCATGCGAAGCTTGCGGGCCAGAATTTTTCTTATATTGTTATTGGTCGGAACCATCCCCACCATCCTGATGGAAAGCGTTATTGTGAAGACCTATGAGCTTAAGGCGGTGGAGCAGAGAAGTTCGGTTGTCCAAAACCAGCTGAAGATCCTTGCTAACCACCTTATTGCCAATGAGTTTCTTTCAAACTACAATCCCAACAGTCCAAATAAATTGGAATCCCATGAGATCATTGAGGCGGAGCTGGATATGCTGGCAAATATCTACGAAGGCCGCGTGATGATCATAGGAAGCAATTACAGGGTACTCTTGGACACTTATAATATTGCCGAAGGCCGGACTATGATCTCGGAGGAGGTTGTGAAATGCTTTAAGGGAGAAAACATATCCAATTACGATTCCGAACACGGTTATATTGAGATAACCATCCCCATCGTGAATACAACGGATGACGGAGACAGTAATATCAAGGGCGTTATGCTCACCAGTATTTCCGACTCAAATATTACCGCCACCATGACATCCCTTAACAGGAATTCAGCGGCCTTTGAGATCATTGCCATCGTACTGGTAATGGTGTTTTCTTTTATAATATCAGGCGCTATGACACGGCCTTTTGAGAGGATTACAAAAGCTATTGCCGAGCTGAAGGCGGGATATAGCAATGATCCCATTTCAGTGCGAAGCTATACGGAGACGGTTCATATTTCAGATGCTTTTAACCAGCTCCAGTCCCGCATGAAAACCATAGATGATTCCCGTAAAGAGTTTGTATCCAATGTGTCTCACGAACTGAAGACACCTCTTACCTCCATGAAGGTTCTGGCAGATTCCCTCATAGCGCAGCCCGATGCACCTGCGGAGCTGTACAGGGAGTTCATGGAGGATATCGCCAGTGAGATAGACAGAGAGAACAGCATTATAACCGATCTGCTTGCTTTGACTAAAATGGATATGAGCACACAGGAGCTTAATATCACCTCCGTCAATATAGGAGATCTGGCAGAGATAATACTGAAAAGACTCAGACCTATTGCCAGAAAAAAGGATGTTGAGCTTACCATAGAGGAAAACAGAGAGATCGTGGCAGATGTGGACGAGGTCAAGATGTCACTTATCATGACCAATCTGGTTGAAAATGCCATAAAATATAACAAAGAACACGGTACTGTGAAGGTGACACTGGATTCTGATATTCAATATTTCACCTTCTCTGTGGAGGATTCCGGGTGCGGAATCCCTGAGGACAGTCTCCCGCTTATTTATGAGAGGTTTTATCGTGTTGATAAATCTCACTCCAGAGAGATCGGCGGAACCGGACTGGGACTTGCGATCACCAGAAGCGCAGTACTTCTCCACCGAGGAACCATTACCGTTACCAGTGAAGAGGGCGTCGGCTCCGTTTTTACGGTCAGGATCCCTTTAAGCTATACCACGGAAGTGCAGATTTAAGAAGGAACTGTCTATGAAGAGACAAGCCATCGTGATAAAGAAAAACAAATACTTAAAAAGGATGATCTCTGCCTTGATAACGGCTGTTATCTGTGCCTGCCTGCCGCTTACAATGCTGACGGGATGCAACGAACAGGTTCAGGAGACGGGAATTCCCATCTATTACATCAGCAATACCGAGACAAAGCTTGAGATCCATCCTGTGGATATAGAACTGACAGGAGACCGGGCACAGGATGTTACAACGCTTCTTGAGATATTAAAGGAAAATCCGGAATCTCTTATGTACAAGGCACCCCTTTCCTATCCCTTTGAGATTAAATCCTACAAGGTGGATGATACCAGGATAACCATTGATTTCAACGAGGAATATAAGAATCTCGGCGTCACCACTGAGGTACTTGTCAGGGCGGCTATCGTACAGACTCTTTTGCAGGTAAAGGGGATCAAGTACATTTTCTTTAATGTGGAGGGAGAATCTTTACAGGACAACATGGGTAAGCCCGTCGGGAGAATGAGTGCCAAAACCTTTATCTACAATGACGGAAACGCAATAAATACCTATGATGAAGTCGTGATCAGGCTCTTCTTTGCAAATGAGGAGGGAAATGCACTGATAGGTGCATACAGGGATAAATTCTATTCCACCAACGTACCGCTGGAGCTTTTTGTGGTTGAAGAGACCATAGCGGGACCCAGCGGTCAGATAGAGGGGCTTTATCCCACCATTAACCCGGAGACGAATGTTATCAGCGTTTCCACCAGTGACGGCGTGTGTTATGTAAACCTCGACTCGGGATTTACCACAACAGTAGGCAATGTTCCGACTGAGATGGCAGCCTACTCCCTGGTAAACGCTCTGACGGAGCTTCCTTCGGTTGACAAGGTACAGATTCTGGTCAACGGAGAGGTACCTGCCATATTCCAGTCATCCACATTTGAAAGAAATGAAGATATCGTCATCACGCTTACGGATGATGAAGAACCAATAGTTGAGACGGATGGAGAATCTTAACAGGTATGAAAGCAAAAGATGCCCAGATTTCATTCGAACAATTAAAGAGTAAGATACGGAATAAGACTCTGGAGAGGATGATCCTGCTGTACGGTGAGGAGAGATATTTAAGGCTTCAGTACCTTTCAATCATCATGAAATACTATGATGCTAAGAAGGGTGAGATGAACACTGATATGTACGAGGGTAAGAATATCAATCAGGGAGCTGTTATAGATCAGGCTGAGACATTGCCTTTCCTGGCGGAAAACCGTGTTATGGTCTTTCAGGATACCGGACTGTTTAAATCCGGCGGGGATCAATTGGCGGAGTATCTTAAAAGCCCTTGTGAAACTACCGTATTTATCTTCTGCGAGAGCGAAGTGGATGAGCGTAGCAGGATATTCAAGACCGTAAAGGAAAACGGAGCCGTCGCTCAGATAGACAAACAGACAAGAGAAGCTCTCCAGGGCGTCATCGGGTCCTTCCTCAAAAAAGAAGGAAAGCGTATCAGCGTAGAGACTGCCGGCAGGATCCTGGATAAGACAGGAAATGATATGGCGATGCTTCGAAGCGAGCTGGAAAAACTGGTCACTTATTGTATGGATAAGGAAGTGATCGAGACGGAGGATGTGGAGACCATATGCTGCCAGAATATCGAGGAGAAGATCTTTGAACTCCTGGATGCCATTGCGGATAAGAATGCCAGAAAGGCTATGGATCTTTATTATGACATGCTTGCTCTCAAGGAGCCTCCCATTAAGCTGCTGGTCCTGATGGAAAAACAGTATAATCAGCTCCTTCAGATCAGGCTTTTAAGAGATGACGGGGAGCAAAAGCAGACCATTGCCCAAAAGGCAGGGGTTAATGCATATTATATCGATAAATACTTAAGCAGGGCTTCGCGTTACACCGCTAAAGAGCTGAGGGATATTTTTGAGCGCTGTATTCAGACGGATGAAAATATCAAGACAGGACATATAACAGATGTTCTTGGATTGGAAACCTTGATATTGTCGCTTTTGTGAGCAGATTTTACGTGAAAACGAAACAGAAGGATGAATTATGAGAACTATTACATTTAAAATGGAACGGCCGGGAAAACTGGAAGTGGGACAAAAGGTCATAGTTACGGAAGGGACACTACCCAGCAACTATTTTTACTCCATAGGTATCCCGGAGGACCCTTTTTTGGCCATGTCGCCAAACATTCCCCTGGTGGAGAGACTCACAGCCACTGAAGGGACAGTTAAGGATATAATCCAAAACGACAGAGGCTTCTATGTAGTTGCCGATTTCGAAGAGGATTAATAGATTACTATACAGGAGGACACAAAAATGAGAATCATTTCAACTGAAAAAGCTCCCGCAGCCATCGGACCTTATTCACAGGGAATAATAACGGGCGATCTTCTTTTCGCATCGGGACAGATCCCCATCAATCCCGAGACAGGAAATGTGGAAGCAAAAACCATAGAGGAGCAGACAAAGCAGGTATGCAAAAATATCGGAGAGCTTCTTAAGGCCGCAGGAAGCGACTTTTCCAAGGTTGTTAAAACCACATGCTTTCTCTCCGATATAAACGATTTTGCCGCATTCAATGCGGTGTATGCAGATTATTTTGTGAGTAAGCCCGCAAGAAGCTGCGTGGCTGTAAAGGATATCCCCAAGGGGGTTCTCTGCGAAATAGAGATAATAGCCGAAGTCTGATCCTTACAATAGATCGAATTCGACGCCCTTTCCGGACAGGTATTTTTGAATGCTCCTGTCCCAGATGATATCGGCATCATGACTCATGACAAAGGTGTGGTAGGAAGTACCCGTTGTCAGTGTTATGGTGCCGTTTTCGAATTTAATGTTGAGGATCAGGGATTTCAGCTGAGAAAAGTCGGTATCCGGCGAGGCCTTTTTCAGCATTTCCTCTGCTTTTTCCGGCATGAGCTGTAACATAAAGCGCATGCAGATGGGAGTATTGTTTCCCTTTATCAGAGACAGGAGAGTCTGCTTTGACTCGCTCCAGGGCTGGTACTCATATGGGTGCATCTCACAGCTGCGCTCCTCGGGAGGGTAAAATTCCCTGTTCAAATGGCCGTCAAAAGTGTATGAAATGGCTGTGACCAGGCTTCCCTCGATCATCAGGAAAGGATCGAAAAGATTTCCCACCAGCATTCCGTTCATGAAGTTTTTGACATTTGGGATGTGTAAAGCCAGCATATTCATCTCCTGTATTTTCGGCAAATCTTTATATAGTGTATCACAATTCTAAAAAAAGAATAACTTTTTTTATATGTGCTTTACGCGGGATAATGCCTATGATAGAATAATCAGCGCAATGTAGTATTGAAAACTACATGGGTGAAAAACAGCCCAAATACAACATCAGTATGACTATAAACGGAGAAACAAAATGGACCTTATCAAGATTCTAAAGGAACTGTCCGAAACCGGAATGAAAATGGACAGCCCCGAAAACTACAAAAACAGAAATTATAAGATCGTTGCGGACAGCTGCTGTGAATTCCCCGAAAGCTTCAGAAAAGACAGCAGATTTGAGAATGTTCCCATGATCCTCTATGTGGGCAGCGATACAGTTATAGATGACGAAACTTTTGACCAGGAGTCTTTTTTGAAAAAGGTTGCAGAATGCCCCGAATGTGCAAGATCCGCCTGCCCTTCACCCGACAAGTATCTGGAGGCATATAAAACGGATGCTGAGAGAGTGTATTGCATCACCATATCTTCTAAGCTGTCGGGAAGCTTTAACAGCGCTCATCTTGCGGTGGATCTTTATCACGAAAAATATGGCGAAAAGGATATACATGTATTTGATTCCGAGTCCACCAGCGTGGGAGAGACACAGCTCTTTTCGCTGATAGTCAGACTCGAGGAAAAGGGATATTCCTTTGAGGAGATCGTGGAAATAGTTGAAGAATACAGAGATAACATGCGTACTTTATTTGTGCTGGACAATCTGGAGACACTGAGAAAGAATGGGAGACTCTCCGGGATCAAGGCTATCATCGCATCTACATTAAATATCAAGCCCCTTATGTCCAGTGACCACGGAAGCATCATTCAGAAGTCACAGGCCATAGGTGTTAAAAAAGCTTTGGGTAAGCTGGCGGATGCCGTTCATCACGAGATAGCGGACAAGGAATACAAGAGTCTCATGATATCCCACTGTAATGCACCTGAAAAGGCAAAACTGGTAAGAGACCTCATTTTGGCCAAGGACAGCTTCCACGAGGTACTGATAATGGCTACAGCAGGGCTTAATTCCACCTATGCAAATGACGGCGGGATCATTGTGACGGTCTAAAGGGCCGAACCTTTAGGTCAACGGTTTTTGAACACTTCAGATCTCCCCTGCCATATAAGCTTTTACATAGGCAATAACCTGGCGGTCTATCTTAAAGGATTTTCCATCCGGAAGGAAAGCCTTGCGCATCTGAAGATGATCCACATGATTCAAATTTAAGACAGAGGTTAAAGAGGGCATGATGAAACAGGCATGCCCTTTTGTTATGGTCTCAAAGAAGGTATAAGCATCTCCACGCACTGATATTACCCGGTCTCCGGTTAAAATAACATCCGTGTTTAAACCGTTTTGCTCCGCCCGGATTATTTCGTTTTCCGCCACATAAAGGGTGGTGAACTCGTTTCTGAGTTCAATCCCGGGGACCACGTCTTTTTGTGACTCCCGCATTTTTGCTATGATCTCATGGAGCTCCTCGGGACGCACGGGCTTTCCCATAAATAGGGTGTCTTCCGGGTATTTATCCGTGCCGGCCACGGGGATTTCTTCCGTTTCCCGCATATAGATCGCACATACAGGTGCGGTAACACCTTTATCTCGAAGAGTTTTTATAACAAGAGCGGAATCACACCC
>CACXGM010000086.1 GCA_902767075.1 uncultured Lachnospiraceae bacterium | reverse complement strand
TTTTTATTCTTCTTCATATCAAAATATAGTATAATAATTCGTAAGCAAAAACAATCATGAATGTAGAGGGCGGTGTCGGATTGAGTGATATAGAAGAATTTGAAAATATAGAAGAAGAAATACATCTTCCGCAGACAATAGATTATCTGGATATAGAAAAGCAATACCGTCAGATCATGTTTATGCACGAGGCGGCTATTGCTCAGGTGACGGCCAAACTGAATATCCTGAAGGGTGAATTCCAGTTCAGTAATGACAGGAACCCTATTTCTACGATCTGCTCGCGCATCAAATCAAAGGAAAGCATTATCTACAAGATGCAAAAAAAGGGGCTCCCCTTTACCATCAGCGCTCTTTTGGAGAATGTAAAGGATATCGCGGGAGTCAGAGTCATTTGTCCCTTTATAGAAGATGTGTACTACGTGGCGCGTATGCTGGTGAGACAGCCGGATATAGAGGTGCTGGAGGTAAAGGATTACATCAGGGAGCCAAAGGAAAACGGTTACCGGAGCCTTCATCTCATAGTGACGGATAAGGTGAATTTCTCGAATGTGTCGCGAGGTGTTACCGTGGAGATCCAGATCAGGACAATTGCCATGGATTTCTGGGCCAGCACGGAGCATCAATTGAGATACAAAAAGGAGAGGGAATTCTCCCAGGACGCCCACGATAAATTAAAGCATTGCGCGGAGCTCATGGCAGAAGCCGACAGGGAGATCCAGGACCTGGCAGGTGAGTTCGACCTCGACCAGTGGTAACGCCTTGTGACCCATGGGGACGGAGTCAGGGGGTCGTTTTCAGACAATTCTGACAATGACCCCCTGACTCCGTCCCCATGGGTCACTATAGCTCAATAATAGGTTGCAACAATGGGTGGTTGTTGATAAACTGATAATACCAGACTAACGGACGATAGGATTTGGTCCGAGAGGTATTATCGGTTTTTTTTATTTGCGTGTCTGTCCCGGGTTTCTGTGGAGGAATGCTATGAGATTATCAACGGTTTTCATCGGTTTAATTGTAATATGTATTGTTTCCCTGATATTCAGTATAAGAGCACGGAGGGTAAACCATGGGTATACCATGACTACTGCTCTTTTGATCCTGTGTGACGTTCTGATCATATTTATCGTCGAGTGTTCTTCTATAAGAAGTGCCAGAAACACTCTGTTTTTCTATTATATGTGCTTTGTCTGGCTGTTTTTTGGTACTGCCTGGACATCGCTGAAAATCGCCTCCGTCAAAAATATCAAAAACTACCTCATCCCCTTTGGCATATACGCCCTTATAAATTCCGCAGTTGTCATCTGCTGCTTTAATACTCCCAGGGTCCTCACATTTTCCAAGAGGATCCTGTTTGGCAGAATGTGGTGGATCGTTGAGGGCATGAAGGAGCCGTCAAGTTTTATAAACTTCAGCCTGCTCAATATAATGTTTCAGATTTCCGCCGTTTCGGTGCTGATGATAATGATCATCTGTCTTTTAGAAACCCGGAATATTTTCAGAGGGAAAATGATCATATTAATGATCATCCAGATCTTCCTGATCGTGATCGAGTTCCTGGAATTCCACCTGTCTATGCCCATCTGGATCTACACTCTTATAATCAATTTTGTCTGCTATATCGTCTTTTATCTCGCATTTGTCCATCCCGATCAGAAAATAAGGGATGAGGCCATTATGTCCTTTGCCAACGAGATGAGTGACGGTCTGATCCTGTACAATGAACTGAACGATCTGATCCATGTAAACAACCTTATCAAAAACACAATGGACAGGGATTTTGTAGAAAAAATAAAGGATATAAGCTTCCTGGAGGAGTGGATCACACACCGGGAATATGTGGAAAACATAGATACCATTCACTACCGGAATGGGGAAAAAGAAATATATTTCACAGTAAAAAAATATGATCTGGGACTGGATAAAAACGCTTCGGGAGTGGCGTATATCCTGCATGATACAACAAATTCCATCACACAGATCCGTCTGATGGAAAAGGTGAACAGTGAGCTCGAGAGAACCTCCCGGATGAAATCCGACTTTTTGGCTAATATGTCTCACGAGCTGCGAACTCCCATGAACGCGGTGATCGGAATGGCGGAGATAGCCTTAAGAGAAGGGGAAATGAATCCCAGGATAAAGGATTGCCTCACACAGATAAACCACTCCGGACGAAATCTTTTGAACATCATCAACGATATTCTGGACTACTCCAAGATAGATGCAGGAAAAATGGAGATAATACCGGATAATTACGAGCCGCTTTCGGAAGTCAACGATATCGCAAATATCCTTCAGACCCGCGTAGGGGATAAGGAGCTGGAGCTTTTCTTTATCGTAGATCCCGCCATACCCCATGAGCTCTTCGGAGACAGCATGAGGATACGACAGATCCTGATAAATATCGCAAATAACGCGATAAAGTTCACGGACAAAGGCAGGATCAAGATCACCCTGGATTGTGAGAAAAAGAACGAAGATGAGATAGACCTGATCTATCATATCAGCGATACCGGTCACGGGATCAAGCCCGAAGATCTGGAAAAACTCTTTGTGAGCTTCCAGCAGGTGGACAGCAAGAGAAACAGAAATGTGGAAGGAACCGGTCTGGGACTGGCTATATCAAAGAGCCTCTGCGAAGCAATGGGTGGTACAATCGGCGTGAACAGCGAGTATGGCAAGGGTTCGGATTTCTGGTTCAGAGTACCGCAAAAGGTCATCGACCCCGGAACCGATCTGGTGGTGGAGGATGCAGCCGGCAAATTTGCCTACGCTTTCAACGAAAGACAGGTCATGCAGGATGAATTCAGCCTCGAGATGGACAAGCTCGGACTTGAGTGCAAGGTGATCCCCAGGTTTGAGGACTATGTTCCCACCGGAAAGAAAGATTTTATCTTTATCGAAGAGAATTTCTATACAAAAGAGACGGAAGAATTTCTGGATGCCAATCCCGATCTGACGCCGATAATTCTGGTGCGCTTCGGATCCGGATTTAAGTCAACGAGAAAGAATATGCGTATCCTGAGCAGGCCCTTGTCCACTCTGGAGATGGTGCTTGTCCTGAACGGGAAAGAGATTTCCGATATGCATTTTGCAAACGCGGATGAGGATGGAGAAACGCATTTTGTCGCACCGGATGCAAAAATACTGGTGGTGGACGATAACTCCATAAACTTAAGTATAGCGCTGGGTCTTTTGGAACCGCTTAAGGTAAAATGTGAGGTAGCACAGAGCGGCGATGAAGCATTGGAAAAAATACGCCGGAACAGATACGACATGATCTTGATGGATCATATGATGCCCGGAATGGATGGAATCGAGACAACACAGGTCATCCGCGAGACCATCCCCGAAGCGGCGGATGTTCCGATACTGGCCCTCACCGCAAATGTTGTTGAGGGCAGCAAAGAGATGTTCATAAAAGCCGGAATGGTGGATATGATCGCAAAGCCCATCGAGGTAAAGCAGCTTAATCAAAAGATCTCTACATGGCTGCCAAAGGAAAAGGTACAACAGGTAAGCGCATTTGAGATTCCGGATGAAGATATTCCGGAAGAGGATACAAAAGACTATGTTCACTATGACTGCCTCGACTGCGAAGCAGCCATAAAGGGGCTGGGTAAAGCGGCCCTCTTTGAAAAGATAGTAAAGGAATACTATAAGCGGGGAAGTAAGACCTTAGAGGAGATACAGACGGCTCACGGTGAGAAAAACTGGGCGGACTATGCTATCAAGACACACGCTCTGAAGAGCAGCTCCAGACAGATCGGCGCGTTCGAACTGGGAGACCTGGCAGAGAAGCTGGAGCACGCCGGCAAGGCGGAGGATACGATAACCATTGGTGAGTTCCACGAAAAAACCATGAATACCTTCACAGAACTTCTCGCTGCTTTGTCAGAGTATTTCCCGGAGGAGGAAGAGACTGAAGACAAGCTTCTTATATCGGATGAAGAATTTGAGAGCATACTAAAGGAACTGGAAACAGCCTGTGATGAGCTGGCAATGGATGACATGGAAGCTTGTGCCGAAAGGCTAAAGAAGTATATACATCCCGATAGCAGGAAAGAGGCTCTGGATTCGCTCTATGAAGCCATCGAGAATGTGGATACGGACCTGTGCATGGAGATCATACATGAATCCTTTGCAGAATAGATAGAGGCAGATAAATGAAGAAAAAGATAACCGGGATAATCTTAGCACTCTGTGTGGCGATATCGACCTTATCTTTCGCCGCCGGCTGCGGAGAAAAAGAACACACCGACAGGCTTGTGATCGCTCTTCGCTCCGGAACATACGCAGAAGTAATTAAGGGATGCCTGCCGGATTTCGAAAGTATATATGGAATAGACTGTGAAGTGGTAGAGCTGTCAGAGGACGATCTGCACAGTTATGTGCTGAGCGACTCCGTTAACAGAAACGGTTCCTACGACCTGTGTATGGTGGACGGTTCCTGGGTTTCCGAATACATTTTTGAAAATGTATTGGCGGATCTGGGTGAGCTTGGATATTCCTTTGATGATGATATCATACCTGCCACCACATCCATCTGTGTTCAAAATGACAAAACTTATTTGGTCCCCTACTATGGAAATGTGACGGTCATGATGTATAATAAAGAGGTTGCAAAGAGTCTGGGATTTGATGAATCAAGCTTTGAAACTCTTGAGGACGTCAAAGATTTCTGCGTGAAGTCAGAGGCGTCAGGCCATGGCGGCTTCGTCTACAGGGGCGATACGGAGAATAATATCGTGGTGGACTTTCTCCCCATTCTGTGTGCTTTTGGCGGATGGGTGGTGGATGAAAACAATAACCCTACGGTAAACACTCCCGAATTCAAAAAGGCGCTGGAATTCTATATGGAGATTTCCACCACCGGAGGAGCCCTTTCTAAAGAAGATCTGATCTCTGCCGTGGAGGAGGGTGAGATGGTGACGGCAGTGGGCTGGCCCGGCTGGTACAATTCATCCGACAGTAAGGGAGCCGATTACATAGCATTTCCCGGAAAAGCCTCTGGGGACAGCGAAAGCTACAACTCAAACATCTACGGAATATGGACTCTGGGAATCCCTTCCAATTCCACTAACAAAGAGATGGCCTGTAAGCTCCTGACCTATCTCATGGATAGGGACGTACAGAAGGAGACTGTCTCCGTTGGGGGAGTACCCTGCAGATATTCTTCCTTAAACGATCCGGAGATAGTGGAGGCAGATCCTCATATGGCAGTAATCTGTGAAGCTCTGGAAAACGGGATCTACAGGCCTGTCATGCAGGAGTGGCCCAGGTTCTATACCATTCTGGGAAACCAGATGAAGAGCATAATGTCCGGGGAAACCGGTATCAGCGACGGCTTGACATTGGCACAGGATGAGCTGGTGGCTCTTATGAATAAGAAATAAAAATCTCAAGAGGGGATTTTAAGTGAAAGACAGATTTAACGCTTCAAAAGCGGGAGAGTTTTACAAAAGAGTATTTACGATCACCTGGCCCATAGCGCTGCAAAGTCTTATCAGCGTGGGCGTCAATATGTTGGACACCATAATGGTGGGAAGCCTGGGAGACGATCCCTTATCAGCCACATCCCTGGCAAACTCCTTTATCGGTGTATATCAGATATTCTGCATGGGTCTGGGAATGGGAGCCTCAGTGCTGGTATCCAGATATTGGGGAATGAAGAGCGCCGCCATCACAGGTGGCGACAGCGACGGGGAAAAGAAAGCGGAGAGAGCTTTGAAGCAGACTGTGGCTCTGATGCTCAGGATCACTCTCGGACTGGCCCTTCTTTTTGCCATTGCCACAATGTTTTTCCCTCAGCCGATTATGAGGATGTATAATAACGAGCCGGAAATCTTACGTTACGGCGCCATATATTTTAAGTATTCCATAGTCACATATTTCTTTATGGGTGCTTCTTTGGTTTGTACCATTGTCCTGCGAAGTGTGGGACAGGTCAAACTCCCGCTGTTTGTATCCATCGGAGCCTTTTCCATAAATCTGGCCATGAACTATTGCCTGATATTCGGTAAATTCGGTTTCCCCAAGCTGGAGATCGCAGGCGCAGCCCTGGCCACCCTGATATCCCGTGTTTTTGAGGCGGCAATGATCTGCGGTTACCTGCTTATCGTTGATAAAAAGATAGCTTTCAGAGTAAAACATATTTTCATGAAGACCAAGAGTCTCATCGGAGAGTATTTCAGGATCAGCATTCCCGTTCTCATCAGTGACGGAATCCTGGCCATCGGAAACAATACTGTGGCAATGGTCATCGGACATCTGGGAGGAAATTTTGTGGCAGCAAATGCCATAACCTCCGTCACTCAGCAGCTCAGCTCCGTCGTGATATCAGGCGTTGCGCAGGCCGGTGCCATAGTGACGGGACAGACTCTGGGAGAGGGGGACAAGGACAAGGCCATGAGTCAGGGATACAGATTCTTCGGACTGGGCCTGGTGCTGGGCATTATCGCGGCAGTGTTTATCCTGATCCTGAGCAATCCCGTCATCGCTTCCTACAAAGAAGCCAGTGAGGAGACGGTAAAGATCGCAAAGCAGCTGATGATCGCCATCAGCATCATAGTGGTTTTTCAGGGAACCAACAGCATCATGACAAAGGGCGTCCTCAGGGGAGGCGGAGATACTAAGCTCCTCATGATCACGGACAACATTTTCCTGTGGATACTGGCAATCCCTTTGGGCCTTTTGGGTGGATTTGTGCTGAAGGTACCGCCTTTCTGGATCTATATTTTCATCAAATCCGATCAGATAGTCAAAACTCTGTATTCCTTCCTGCGTTTGCGCAGCGGAAAATGGATAAAGAAAATATCTGTGGGCAAGGAATCATAAAATGGAAACAAAGCACGATATCAATAAATTCAAACAGATGGTGGGTGACCTGGGCCTTTCATTGAGCGACGAGCAGTATGACAGGTTTATACAATACTATGAACTGCTGATCAAATGGAATGAAGTCATGAATCTTACCGCAATAACGGATTATGACGAAGTTGTCACAAAACATTTCGTGGATTCCCTGTCCATTGTAAAGGGAATGGATCCGGCGGGTTTCGCAGGCAAGACTCTCATCGATGTGGGAACCGGCGCGGGTTTCCCCGGTATTCCTCTAAAGATCGCATTTCCGGAGCTGAAGGTAACACTTCTGGACTCGCTTAACAAGAGGATCAATTTCCTGAATGCAGTGATAGATGAGCTGGGACTGAAGGGGATAGAGACAAAGCACGGGCGTGCGGAGGATTATGCTAAAAAGGGCCTGTTCAGGGAATCCTTTGATCTGTGCGTGTCCCGGGCGGTTGCTAATCTCTCCACACTGTCGGAATACTGTCTTCCCTACGTAAAGGTCGGTGGATCCTTTATCGCATATAAGTCCGAAAAGACCTCCGAAGAAGTGAGCGCGGCAAAAAATGCTCTCGACAAATTGGGCGGAAAGCTGATCAAATGCGAAGAGTTCAGCCTTCCCGGGACGGATCTGTACCGCACCATGGTAGTGATATCAAAAGAAAAAGCGACCCCCGGAAAGTATCCGCGCAAGGCGGGCACACCTTCCAAGGAGCCGCTGTAGATTAATTTGCTGCAAGTGCTTCATCCAAAGCTTTTGAAAGCTGGTCTGCACAGGAAGTACCTCTTCCCTTGCAGTCGTTTCCGCGAAGGATATCAGAGATCTCGGATGCTTCCTTTCCCTCGCAGAGCTTGCCTATGGCCTTCAGATTGCCGTTGCAACCGTTGGTGAAAACCAGCTCGTGAATCCTGTTTTCGTCATCAAGCTTGAAACTGATATTTGATGAACATACTCCCTTTGGAGTAAATGAATATGATTTCATAAGTGCCTCCGTTTCTGCCTTATCCATTGTGTTATCTACTGAATTTATTAAAGAAGTTGGCGAGAGGCTCCACCACATCGCTAAGATCGTTAATCGCCTTGTTCAGTGTCTCGAAATCCACCTGATTCATTTTCTGAACAGTCTCGGTAATGGCGTCCGTATTATCTTCCACCATTGTGTTGGAATTGTCAATAAGAACTTGAGCGTCGGAGATAACAGTGTTTACTTCTACTGAAATATCATTCAGATTCTGCATTACGACACCGGTGTCTTCCATCAGTTCATCCACCTGAGCAAGACTCCCCATTGCATTGTCCACCAGCTTTACGGCCTTTGGAATGAGAAGGGCCAGAGCAACTGCAAATACGCAAGCCATCACCAGTACAGCTATGGCGGAGATCCTTGTGAGGCGGGCGTTTTTCTTTTGATACTTAAGTATTTCCTGCAACAATTCGTCGGTATTATTTGTGTTTTCCATTTTTTCCTCCGGTTTACAGATTATCTGTTATTTCAGTATAGTCATACTGTTCGGCTGCTTTTTTCAGTTTATTGAACAATTCCGCTTCAGACGCGGGGATCCGATAGCTTTCGGCCTCTTTGAAAATATTATCCAGCTTGTCACAGTCCATCTCTTCTGCGGCGGCTTTGAGTCTCCGGTATATGGCACCCATGTAGATTGCCGTAGCTTCAGGCTTTTCGGAGGCATTGTCATTCTCTGTCAAGATGGCCTTCAAAGGAAGGCGAAGCTTGTCATATTCGGCTTCAAAGGCCTTATGCTGTTCGTGTATGTATGTGTGATCCCCCTGCTTTCCTGCCTGCTCCAGAGCTTCAGCAAAAAGTGCCAGATGGGTGGCCCCGATGATCCGGGCCGTACTCTTGGATGCATGGATCTTTATGGTGTAATCTTTCAGGTCATCTTTTGAATAGAGAGTGTTTAATTCACTTATTCTGTCATCCATTGTATCATAGAATACTTTGAGGAGTGATAAATAAGCTGACTCGGAGGAGCAGTTTTTGATACCCTCCGCAATATCTATATCATAGTCTCTCAGGGTTTCCAGCTTCTTTCGGATGGCAGCGGTATCAACTTTCTCCACCTCATGCATAACTGACTCGTCTGTCGTTTTTTCGTCATCGGAATAGACTATTAAGTCAGAAGGCAGGTATTTAAGCAGGATCTCGTCAAGCTTTTTAGAATCGATGGGCTTGGAGATGTAATCGTCAAAGCCTTCTGCGATATACTTTTCACGCGCACCTGATACAGCGTTTGCCGTGATGCAGACAGAAGGGGTATTCACATTCGGGTTGTCCGATTGTGCCTTCAGCTCATGGAGGGTTTCTATGCCGTCTTTTACGGGGATCATATGATCAAAGAAAAGGAGATCATATTTGCAGCTCTCTGTGTAGGCCAGGGCATTGTCGGCATTTTCCGCGGTGTCTATCTGAATCCCGGACTGCTTTAACAGGGAGCAGAAAACCGCGAGGTTCATTGGGTTGTCATCCAGGACCAGGATTTTTGCATTGGGCGCTTTGAAGGATTTCTGGGTCACGCTCAGGTTGTTTAAATGTGCTTCATAAGCGGATCTGTAATCTCCCAGGGGATCCCAGTTTATGACCTTTTGCTTGACAGAGAAATAGAAGTTGGATCCCTGTCCGTAAGTACTGTCCACCTTGAGAGTGCTGCCCATCATTTCAAGCAGCCGCTTTGTGATGCTGATGCCCAGACCCGTGCCTTCTATATTGCGGTTTCTGGATTCCTCGAGTCTGACAAACTGGGTAAAGAGCTTCGAGATATCCTCCTTCTTGATGCCGATACCCGTATCCTTGACGGAAACAAAAAGATAAATGTAATCCGGGGCGGAGGGTATTCTTTCGTAGCTTACGGTGAAGGTGACAGAGCCCTTTTCCGTGTATTTGACCGCGTTTGTCAAAAGGTTTGAGATTATCTGCTTAAGGCGGATCTCATCACCGTTTAAGATCTTTGGAATATCCTTGTCAAAATCGATCAAAAGCTCCAGGTCTTTTCTGTCTGCCCGGATCCTGATCATATTTACCAGGTCGCCGAGAATGGAGGAAATATCATAATCCACTGGTATGAGCTCGGATTTTCCGGACTCGATCTTGGAAAAATCCAGGACGTCATTTATAAGCCCCAGCAGGAGATTTCCGGAGGTTTTAATGCTTTCGGAATAGGTACGGATATCCTTGTTGTCGCACTCCCGCAGGATCACTTCGTTCATGCCCAGGATGGCATTGATGGGGGTGCGGATCTCATGGGACATGTTTGACAGGAAGGAGGATTTAGCCTCGTTTGCGGCAATGGCACGCTCCGTCTGAAGACTCAGCTTGTGAGCCAGCATGGTTTTCCTGTTGGAGGATAACATGACACCTACGAGAATGAGTGTTGCTATGACGGAGGTCACCACTGCTACGATCAGAGGGAAGATCTGCTGGTGATAGATATAGGTGGCATCCACCACGGATATGCAGACCCAGTCGTGCTGAATGGGAAGTGCATAGGCCACATATTCTTTGCCGCCGTACTTAAATGAGAAATTGTTTGTCTGAACTTCTTTGAGAGTCTTTACAATGGCGGTACCAAAAGCGTCCTCATCCGAGATGTAGGATTTACCGACTTCATTTTTGTCCGAGTGAGTGATGACTCTGTAATTGTGATCCAGGAGCATGACCATATCGGAGGTGCTGCTGGTGACGATCTCTTCGGTGGTTTTCTGGAGACCGTCTGTGAAAATATCGAGGGCTATTACGCTTTTTGAATCACAGAGGGTCTTACAGAGGGTGATGACCATGGAGCCGCTCATTTCGTCCACATAAGGGTCCACCATCACCACCTTGCCGCCTGCTTTCGTAGCCGCAATATACCAGGGCCTCTCCGTGGGAATATAATCACTGCCGGGATTCCAGTTTGTGCTATCCATAAACTCTCCGTTTATGTAGGCATACAGACCCTTTGTGGAGTTTGACATTATGTTTCTGATGGCTACGGATTCGTTGACGATGTAGTCGTAGATCTCTTCCTGAGAGCGATCCTCCCTGATCATATTGTCAAGGGTGTAGCTGGTGAGCACCAGATCATCGAAACCAACGGTCAGCTGGTCGTCGATCATCTCCGTGGACTTAAGGGCCATGATCTCACCGCTCTTAATGAGGCTTTCCCGGGTGGAAGCCCTCAAAAGAGAATAATGTATCAGGATCACACTCAGGAAAAAGAGTATGATGAAGATGTATAGTATAAGATTTCTAGTAATGAGAGAGAACGAAGAGCTTTTTTCTTTTTCACCTTTTTTCATACAGCCCCTCCCTTTAATATCAGTCGGCCTTTAATACATACTCGATACTGATATCTTCGCTGAATGGTGTTTCGTTCCAGGATTGAATAATATTCTTTGCGGCATCCTCCGCGTCCCCCAGGGGGTAATTGGGTAAAACCGCAAAGAAGCTTCCGCATTTGCTTCTCATGAAAAAGTCGGTACCTCGAAGGTTTGACTGCAATATGAGACTGAGCTTATTCTCCGCATCATTCATGGGAAGGTCTTTTTTATCCGGTTTGGGGATAAGGGTAAACATCAGATTGTACATCTGACCGCCGAAGCCCTTTTTGCATCTCGTGAGATAGCGGTAAACAAAGGTAAAGGTCTCTCTGTCGTAGCGCAGAGCATCACTTGAGATATTACGCTCCTCGACTATCTGTATGAGTCTGGAAAGCTCACGCCTTGGATTGTCTTCCGCTTCAAAGGTGGAAGTAAGCTCACTGTTGTGTATGCAGTAGCCGTGTTTTCCGTTCTGCTTTACCGTGTAAAGAGCGTTGTCCGCCAGTGTAAAGAGTGTATCGAAATCGGTGCCGTCCTTCGGAACCAGGGTGACGCCCATGGACACACCGATGGGAATACCGTAGTCCGAGCCCAAAAGCTCCGAGCATCTCTGCGCGATCTGGAGATTGAGCCTCTCACAGACCCTGGAGATGGATATCTCGTCCTGAAGATCGCTGAAAAAGACTAAAAATTCATCGCCACCGACGCGGCAGGGAATGTCGTCCACACGGGTGTTGTGTCTTACTATATCCGCGAAGGCTATGAGAACTCTGTCTCCGGAGTCGTGCCCGTAGAGATCGTTCACCAGCTTAAAGCTGTCCAGATCAATTATTGCCAGAGTACCGACCTTATTTTTGCAGCATTCTGCCAGCTTCTTTGTACCGCCGGCTTTGTTTAAAAATCCCGTGAGTTTGTCTGTGATGGCCTCCTCGGTGAGGGTCTCGATGGTCTTGCTGTTTGAAATGGTATTGTTGATCCTCTTTAAGAGAATGTCCTTGTTGATGGGTTTGCGTATGAAATCAGAAGCCCCGACCTTAAGGCCGCGCCTCTCCGTATCATTGTCATCAGCACCTGTAAGAAAGATAACGGGGATGTTGGATTTCCCGGCGTTTTCCTCGTAGATGCGAAGGGCGTGGTAGGTTTCGAAACCATCCATCTCCGGCATCAGGATATCCAGAAGGATAAGGTCGGGAGTATTTTTCTCCAGAAATTTAAGCAGATCCTTTCCCGAACGAAGGCAGCTGACCCTCATGTTCTCGTCGCTGAGTAGGTTTTTAACGTTAGTCAGACTGATAGATTCATCGTCTACTACAGCTATCCAATGGTTCATATATTCTCTCTCCGAAATTATGACATAATAAATAAGTATAAAAAGACAATTTATATTTTACCTAATAAGTGTTAAGATTTCAACCTTCGTTGCGATTTGAAAGAAAATGCGATATTATACGTATATTAAATTTTGAAACAAAGGAAGACTTACTTGAAAAAAATACTTACCTTTCTGAAAAAAGAATTAATGCTGACCCTTGCGGTGGTGGCTGCAGTGGTGTCTTTATTTATCACTCCGCCCTCAAAGGAGCTTTTTACGCGTATAGACTGGCATACTCTGGGGACACTCCTGATGATGCTCTGCGTTTTGGAGGGCTTTAAAAAAGAGAATGTACTTAAGCCCGTAGTGGGCATGGCCTCAAAATTAAAGACCATGACGGCACTGTCACTTTTTCTGATCTTCGGTGTGTTCTTCACATCCATGTT
>CACXGM010000085.1 GCA_902767075.1 uncultured Lachnospiraceae bacterium | reverse complement strand
TTTGGAGTTGCTTCCATCGACTGGATGAAATCCGATTACGCCATCGTGGTGATCGTGCTTTTGTTCCTGTGGAAGAACATCGGATATAATATGATCCTTTTCATGGCGGCTCTTTCTTCGGTACCTCAGGATATCATCGAGGTTGCCAGGCTGGAGAGTGCCGGAAGAGTGAAGATATTCTTTATGATAAAGCTCAGATATCTGGTGAGCACCATAGTGTTTGTCACGATCATGTCGCTCATCAATTCGTTTAAGATATTCAGAGAGATCTATCTTTTGACCACTGATTATCCCTACTCCAGTATCTACATGCTCCAGCATTTCATGAACAACAAGTTCAAGAGTCTGGATTATCAGATGCTGAGTTCGGCTGCGGTATTAATGAGTCTTGTTATGGTGGTGCTGATCGTGCTTCTGTTTAAGGCGGAAGAGCATTTCAGCAAAGACCTGGACGGTTGATAAAATGGAAACTACGAAAATTCCTCAAAAACAAATATCTCCCAAGCGGCTGGTGATGAGTAACAGGCCAGAGGGACACGGCAGAAGAAAAAGGATCATCCGAGCCATATGCATTTCCATTGCAACAGTGCTGACGGCGGCCGTTTCACTTCTGTTCATGATGCCCATCATCCTGACTATCACAAACTCCTTTATGTCGCCTACGGAATTTGCTGCCAACTACGGTGCGATCTTTGCTACGACCAAATCCGGCGGACGTCAGTTTGTGGCAGAGCTGGTGAATCTGAAGTTCATTCCGGATATGGTGAGCTTTTCACAGTATTCAACGGTACTTTTTAAGAGCCCTGAATATCTGTTGAAGTTTTGGAACTCCGTAATACTGGTGGTTCCCATAATGCTTTTCCAGCTGGCGGTTGCGGCTCTTGCGGCATACGGTTTCTACAGATATAAAGGTAAGATCAGGGGCGTGATCTTTTTTGCATACATCATTTTGATGCTGATGCCTTATCAGGTTACGCTGGTTCCCAATTATCTGGTGAGTAACTGGCTGAACATTCTGGATACTTATTGGGCCATATGGCTGCCGGGTATTTTTTCACCGTTCTCTGTTTATCTGATCACGAAGTACATGAACCGAATACCGGTTTCCTGTATAGAAGCTGCGCAGATAGACGGAGCAGGGGAGTTTAAGATATTTACAAAGATAGCATTGCCGATGAGCAAGGGAATCATAATGTCCACTGCCATTTTGGTGTTTATAGATTATTGGAACATGGTAGAACAGCCGCTGATCCTTTTGTCGGATCCGGAAAAGTATCCTTTGAGCGTATATCTCAGCAAGATCAACGCCGGGGAAGTGAGTCTGGCATTTGCGGTAGCAACTATATATCTGATCCCCACACTGCTGGTGTTCCTGTACGGCGAGGAATATCTGGTAGAGGGTATAACATATCAGGGGGGCGTCAAAGCCTAAACGATGCGAGCTGCTTACTTTGCAGCAATTGATGGAGAGCATAATTTAGAGAGGTTACGTTATGAACGAGATAACAATCAGAAAGAAAGAGGAATTAGATCCCCAGGAGAAGAGCTTCAGAAGGCGCAAGGATTTGATAAAGAACTTTATTATCATATTCCTGGTGGTGATGCTGGTGCTCACATTTTTCTCAAATACCATCATGAATTATTCACTGCCTAAGGTTGCAGTGCAATATGTTCAGCCCGGAACCATAACTTCCGTCATCAGAGGATCGGGAACCGTAGAGAGCGGAGATCCCTATAATGTTATGGTGAAGCAGTCAAAGACTGTCGGAAGCATCAACTGCAAGGTGGGCCAGGAGGTAGCAGAGGGCGATCTGCTCATCACTCTGGAGGCTGAGGACAGCCAGGAGCTGAAGGATGCAAAGAAGGCTTTGGAGGATGCAAAGAAGGCGTACAACAATATCCTTCTTTCAGACAAAGTTGACGCTGCCATAATTTCTTCCGCACAGGGTGATGTTGATATCAATGCTTTCAGAAACAATATAACCGCCACTCAGAATGCCATCACTGCAGCAGAGAAGACTGTTAATGATTGTCAGGCAAAGGTTGATGCACTGAACAATCAGATCAGTATCACTTCCGGCGTGACCATTTCCGAGGCTGAGAAGACACAGCTTGAAAATTTCAGAGTAGCTTCCGAAAAAGCAAAGACTGCTCTGGATGATGCTGATGCAAATCTCACCTCCGCACAGGCAGCTTTAAAGACCGCTGAGGCAGAGCTTTCCACCGCACAGTCCACAAAGGCTATTGCAAAAGAAACCTATGATTCTGCGCAGGAAGAGTTCGATTATCTGAATGGATTTAAGACTGTTAATGATATAGATGAGACTTCAAGATCTGCTGAAGAACAGGCAACATGGGATCAGTACTATGCAGAAGATCCCTCCCTTCCCAGCACCATCGGTAAGCGCTTTGACGATGCCACCGCTGCTCTTATTGCTGCTTCCGATGCCTACAATACCGCAGCGGCAGAGGAGGCCGAAAAGATCGCAAGCGCACAGGCATATCTCGATTCTGCAAAGTCGGATTTAGAGGATGCAAAGAATAAAAAGAATTCTGCTCAGGAAAGCTATAACAAAGCAAACAAGGATTACAACGATTACAATAATTCTCTTACAGCTAAGCAGAACAATGCTACAGACTCTGTAACAGATCTGCGTAACCAGTTAAATGTTGCTCAGATCGCACTTAATGATGCTAACAAGGTTCTGGAACAGAAGAAAAAGGATCTTGCCGATCTGGTGGCAAAGATCGGTTCTATTACAGAACTTACCGCTGCGCAGGATGCCATTGACGAGGCACAGAAAACTGTTGATAAATATCAGGAGGAGACCGGAGCAGCTGAGGTTTATTCGCCTATCAGCGGAACTATCCTGAATATAAACGTATCCTCCGGAAAGAAAACCAGTACCGATGATCCTGTCGTAGTGCTTCAGCCTGCGGGAATGGGATACACCATGAAGTTCTCCCTTGAAAATGACAAGGCAAAGACAATATCCATCGGTGATCCCGCAGAGGTTACGAACTCCTGGTGGTACAGCGATGTTACCGGATCGGTAGCAACCATCAGACCCGACCCTTCGGACCCCAATAGAAAGAAGGAAGTAACCCTTAATCTGGAGGGAAGCCTGACAGCAGGTCAGACCATTGCAATGTCCATTTCTTCCAGAACCCAGAACTATGACCTTGTAGTTCCCAGCAGTGCTATTCATGACGGAAACAACGGAAAATACATTCTGGTGATCGAGTCAAAGTCCAGCCCTCTCGGAAACAGGTACTTTGCAAACAAGTATGACGTGGAAGAACTGGCAAGCGACGATACACAGACCGCCATCAGCGCAGGTCTCATGGGCTATGAATATGTTGTTACCACAGCCAGCAAGCCCATCGAACCCGGTGCACAGGTACAGCTTAACGAGAATAACTAAGAAAGATTGTGAAATGATATGAAGGTTGTCGGCCTTACAAAATACAAGTTAATAGTGCTTTGTACGGCTGTCCTGGGCGGCATCATCTTTGGAATATTTAAATTTTTCGCATATTTA
>CACXGM010000084.1 GCA_902767075.1 uncultured Lachnospiraceae bacterium | reverse complement strand
GCATGTGCTTCCTTGAGATCGTGATTGGTTCCGTAGGGAAGTACGATGGTCACTCTGAAGCCTGCTCCGTCCACTCCGCAGGGAGCATAGTGAAGTGTGGTTCCGTAAATCTCTACGCCGCATCCTGCAGGGAGTAAAAATGCCTCCATCTTGGATGTGTCATAGGTGAAATCATCTTCTATATCCTGCTGCATACCAACGATCAATATAGCGTCGGTCTGGGCGATATTAAGCTCTGAGCAGCGATGATATTCAACCGCATTGAGCTTTTGATTGTGTCCGTTGCAATATCCCACCTGAATGGGAAGCTCGCCGTAATAGATTCTCTTAAGGTCCTTCGCAGTGACTGTAGCCTCAAGAGCGGGATCACCGGGAACATATACCACCGTCTCTGGGCAGGGAGTATTACCCATTGCTTCGATAAGGGGCTTTAAATCTACGTTTTTGATGACCCGTCCGTACTTTCTGAACTCAGGGTCTGTGACCTTTAAAACCTTCATCCGTTTACCTCACAAAAAAATAGTATTGGAGTGTAATTGAGAAAAAAAGCCATTACACCCAAATACTATTTTAACAGTTTACGGTCAAAAAAATACCCAAAAATTGCTATATTTTCTTAACCGATTATTGCTATTTTATCCTGAAAGCCTTTGTAAATCCTCTCTGCTTGATCTCGATGGGAAGGTCTGAACCCTGAAGAAGACACAGGTCATATCCGTGAAGAGCCGTGATCTTCCGGGCTATCGAGAGTCCGAGGCCGGAGCCGGAACCGCTTTTTCTGGACTCATCTCCTGTTATGAAGGGTTCAAAGATATCCTCCGCGGTCTTTTCATCTATTGCCTCTCCCGTATCTGCAACATACAGTCTCCACTCGTCTTTGCCTCCCGTAAGGATAAGCCCGATCACGGTACCCGGTCTGTTATGCTTGATGGCATTTGATAAAAGATTGGTCACCACTCTGGAAAACTGAACCCTGTCCGCTTCGATCTCGATCATCTCCTCCGGTATATCCGCATCAAGCTCCATCCCCCCATCGCAGACATCCTGAAAGAGCAATGCTCCCACCTGTCTGACAAGTTCTGCAAGATCTGTCTTTTCCTTGTGGAGAACGAATCCGTCACTGTCCATTTTGACATAATCGAAAAGAAGGTTGATCAGCTCATCCACCTTTTTTGATTTCATACAGATGAGTCTTAAGGTTTCATCCCTTTTTTCGTCTGAGACCTTATGATCCAGAACAGCCTGCGAGTACCCGTATATGGTGGTAATGGGGGTACGAAGATCATGCGCTATATCGGATAGCATAAGGTTTCTCTTTTGCTCATAGAGATTCTTTTTTTCCCGCTCCTCTTCTTCAAGCTTTGAAAACTTTCCCACCACTCTGGCAGTAAAAACAGATCCCGCGATCAGAATGGGCAGTATCAGCAGTATGATCACCAAAATGATCGAAAATATCAGCAGAAACCTTATAAAGGGTGTGATAGATTCATATCCTTCCACCAGCTTGTTTCCCTGAAAAAGCTCCATCTTCTCGATCAGCTTTTCATCATAATTTTTATATCCCAGGGGAATATATCTGGAGATCAGCCACACTCCCAGTCTCACAAGACCGTAAAACAGAAATACCAGAACTGTCCGGATATTACAATCCCGTAGATTCAGCTCGTCCGAAATATACGGCACCAGTGCGGGGAAAATGAGGTTGTTGAAAAGCAGAACTATTGATATCTCCGCCGCCGCCACCGCGAAAAGTATGATTATGAAATTCTTTATGATATATGCCCTGAGGGCTCTTATCTTATCCAAGCCGATACCCCAGCCCGCGAAGTGTCTTAATATATTCCGATGGATCCTCAGAAAGCTTGGTTCTCAGCTTACTGATGGAGACCATTATATTGTTGTCGGCGACGATGAAATCTTCTCCCCATGCATATTCATAGATCTGCTGCTTGGTAAACACCTTCTCCGGATGGCTCATAAAAAGCTCCATTATCTTGTATTCCACGGTTGTAAGGTCGATCTTTTCCGTCCCCTTTGTGAGAATACATCCATCCACATCAAGCGTCAGGTCCCTGAAGGACAAGGTTTCGCTTTTTTTATCACCGGCTCCCAGCTTATAGAATCTGCGCATCTGAGAACCTACTCTGGCAGCTATCTCCAGGGGATTAAAGGGCTTTGAGATATAATCATCCGCCCCCAGATTAAGCCCCAGTATCTTTTCCGAATACTCATCCTTCGCAGAGAGTATCAGCACCGGAATATTGCTGCTCTCACGTATCTTTTTAAGGACATTATATCCATCCATTCCCGGCATCATTATGTCCAGAATGCACATATCGGGATTACCTGTCCTGAAACACTCTAAAGCCTCGAGGCCGTTTCCGGCCTCGAGGACTTCATAATCTTCATTTTCGAGATAGAGCTTTATAAGACTTCTGATCTCAGCTTCATCATCTGCAATTAAGATTTTATATGACATATCTGTTAACCTTCGGTTACAATCGTTTCATTCTGCTCAGCCTTAAGTGCTTCGTAAAGGGCTGCATTTGTTCCGTTTACATAAGGAGCTACATAGAATATCTCCAGCATTCCGAAAGTGAATGCGGAAAGTATATGCCATCCAAGGAATGAAAGGTCAAGCACAAATGCTCTCCACTTATTACCCTGCATCATACGGCTGCTGGCCTTGAGTGCCTCATCCTTTGTCATGTTCGGATTCTCGGAGAGAAGGAAAGGAACCATGCGGTATTCATAGCTCTTTACGATACCGGGGATTACAAACAAAAGTGACCAAAGGAAGATGAAGAGATCTCTGAAGAAGAGAACCTTTACTATCTTTCCGTAGCCGTCCTTAAATCCATGGAACATAGTGCCAAGTCCGGTATTTTCGTCCTGTGACTTTCTGAAGAACTTGATGCAGCCGTATTCAATAGGATTGTATACGAAGATATCGATTGCGATACCTATGATACCGATCACCAGGCTGATAAATGAAACTACCAGTATTATTATGATTACTGTTACAGCGATCGCTGCTCCTGCTGCCTCGCTTGCGGAAATCGTATTGTCCCCGATAGTAATGTCCTTATCATTCAGATCAAGATTCAAACTGTCGCTCAGACTATCGCCGATCCTTTCAAGTTCTGCATCGAGATCATCATCAATTTCATCAAGACTCTCATCCAGTTCATCGATCTCTTCATCAATCTCATCATCCACAGTAACAGTGCGGTTTGTGACAATATTTCCGATATTACTCACAGACGATCCGAAGCTTGATCCTAAGCTTGCGGCTCCTCCGGTTACGATACCGAGCACTAAGGTGACAAGCACAAACTTCCAATAGCTCTTAAAAAAAGCTTCCTTTCCTTTGTGTTTTAATTCCTGTCTGGTCCACATAATATACTCCTCTCTTTCCGTCCTTTTTTATTTCCGGAACACTCGTGTTTTTCTTGATGATGTGAGTATACTATGTGAACCTTTCTGTCAATACCGGTGAACCTTAACGTTTCCTTAACGTTATTTAAAATGATAGATCACTCTTCCGTTTCGTATCCAATGGTTATTACTTCGGCATCCGGAACAAAGGCAGCTACAGTCTCAATATGCTTTTTTACATCTGCGGAATACACCGTATTCCTGACAGGTTTAACCCCTTTAAGGCCTGCTGCCACCGCCTCGATGATATCGGTATAATCCTCCGTGTACTTGATGATACGAACTTCCTGGGAGCCTCCGTATTTTTTGCCTGCTGCCTTTATCGCATATCTTGCCAGCATGCTCGCTTCGGATTTTCTGCTTGCAATAAACCCGGTAACATAGAGTGTTTCCCCGCTCATTACGGTCAGGATCGCTCCGGAAGGCTTATTTCCCATATATGAGATAAATCCTGTTTCCCTGTCTATAGGGCCAAAGCCATACTCCGACATATCATAAAGTGCGTTAAACTCCTCTTTTGAAACAAGAGTTTTAAGATCTGAATTAAGCTGTGAAGGTGCGATATCCTTAAGGCATCTGCACTGAAACTCCTTAGGATCGGTTTCTGAACAAACAGCCGATTTTAGAAGATTTCTGGTCTCGATCAGCCATTCTCCGAAGAGCTTTTTTTCACCGCCGAAAAGAAAATCATCGATATAGTCTTCTTCTCCGGGACAAATCTCCTCTCTTCCGTATTCTCCGTTCAGATAGATCTCTACGGTGTCCATTCCTTTTTCCTGTGCTATTCCAAACACTTTATCCACAAGTTCGGAACCGACACCGTCATACCGGTACTGCGCCCTCACACAGACCCACTCGATCATAAGGCACTCTTTGGCTTTTCGATAGATCAATAGACCTGCGGGTATGTCCTTTCCCTTTGCTTTTTCATCATCCTCTTCGCCTATGAAAGCCACAAGGCAAACTCTGTCAGGAAACTCCGTCCTTTCAAGAAACATTAAGGGATCCATATCCGCAAAAAATTCCCTGTGCTCTTTTCTTAATTCTGTTATCTTCATTCTCTACCCCATAAGTATCGATAAAATATCTTTGAAACCAAGTCTCTGTCCCGTGAGGTCCTCGTTGATCCTCCAAGCGTACTTGACAGCGTCTCCAACGAATATCCTCTTAAGCGCTTTCTTCCACTCAACGGCGATAACCTCCGCCATGACGCCGAGGAAATCCTCAGGTTCAGACATATTCACACGCCTTTCATCCTGCTTAAGCTTAGCAGCTTGATTAAGTCCCGTAAGAACCGGCATACGAAGGGCCTGTATCACATCTTCCAACAAAGCATCCGCATTCTTGGCTTTCTTTTCAAGAGCTTCATAATACTTGTCAAAGGCGGTTTTGAGTTTTTCTCCGTATTTTTCATCCTCAAAGTACAGCTTAAACTCTGCTTCGGCCTGAGCCTTTAATTTGATATCCTTCATATTCTTCTTTACATCCGTCATCAGATTTTCAATGCTGTCCATAAAGGAGTTTTCTTCATCAAATTTCTTTTCGTCAAACTTCTTTTTGTCTGTCTCGTTTGCCTTAAGCTCTGCCTTTTGCTTTTCGTCCCTTTCCTTCTTGGTCTTAAAGAACGCTTCCTTTAGATTGGTCATGGCAGACACTACCTTATCTTCCAGTGTCTTTATTTCCGCCTCGGGGAGACCTGCATCCTGCGCATTTCTTAAGTCCTTAAGTGCTCCTCTCACATTATACTTGCTGTATTTATTTTTGAATACCTCAAGTGCAGCTTTTCGTTTTTCTTCGTCCTGCTCCTCCCTGAATTCCTTCAGGTCAGCCTTTAAGGCCTCTTCTCCGAAGTAGAGAGGAAGGTCACAGCCGCCTACCATGTTTTCATACTGCTCATCATCTCCGATCCTTTGAAGAATATTGCTGTCATATCCCAGGAAGTCATCGATACCGTCCAGTGTCCTGCCCAGCATCTCATCGAAGTCTTTCCTTCCCTCCACCGTTTTATCTTTGATCAGATTTCTGAATTCTTCCGATTCGGTGGGCATGAGCGTAAACTTCATAGCCTGACGCTTTACATCATCCTGAGCTATCTCGCTGTATTTCTTTGAAACATCAAACTTGGTCGCACCGTCGGCACTCTTTAGCTGTGACAATGCATTTTGCAGATCGTAGATCTCTTTGTTGAACTCATCGATGGTGTTCTGGATCCTCCACTGGCTCTGCTGGAAGCCGTAAATTGCGGCAGGAAGTTCAAATCCAAGCTTCTGTGCCCTGACAAGACCCGCTCCTATTCTGAGAGCTGCGGACTTTGCATCACCAAGATGCATGACCTCCGTGAACACAGCCTTAAGCTCGTCTCTTTTAGTATTAAGAAGTTCCTTTGATTTCTCACTCAAAAGGCCTTCAAAACCTTCTAAGAATCCCGACCCGCTGCCTGCTGCAGCTGCCAGGAGCATCTTGGTGACCATCTTCTGCTGATGCTCGGACAGCTGGGTTGCGTTTCCAAAGTCGATTATGGTGAGTGAACTGGCATCCATCATAATATTACCGGCATGGAGATCGCCGTGATAGAATCCGTTTCCGAACACAGCCTCCGTAACCCATTTGTTTGCCATATTGGTGAGCATCTCCTGCTGGTTTCTCAAGGTAGACAGGCGCCTTGACAGCTTCGTTTTTGCAGTCTGAATATGAGCATCGCCTGCGGGGATGGTGAGTTTGGGATAACCATTCTCTGTTACGATATTTCCCTCTTCATCATAGGTATAGTATTCCTTAAGATACTTTTCTTTCTCTTCTCTTGCATTCTTCAGAACACCTACAACGGTATCTCCCGGAGCCCGCTCTACCATAAGCGCATTTGCAGTAGGTTCAACCAGACGGCTGACCTTCATTGAGGAGACACCGCCACCCTGCATATTATAGAGCGCACCGGTTTCACAGTTTTTAGCCTCTATGGTAAGATCAAGTTCTTCACGTATACGCTCCATCTGTCCCTCAAAGGTACGGAGCATTCCTTCTCCGGCCGATGAAGCGGCTTTACGCATTATCCTCTCCTCGCGGAGCATACGGTTACGCACATCAGGGCGAAGCAGCTTGATAACAACATTCTTGTCGGATGAGATACCATCGTTCATATGCACCCTGCACAGGAATGCCTGTCCTACCGAAGCAGCACCCAGGGATTTTGTGATCTCTATGGACTTTATCGCACCCTGGGAGCGCTCGATCATCGCGATGAGCTGTGCCTCAACGATCTCCTTTGGAATAGGTGCAAGATTATCCTTCATATCGCTGAAGGCAGGCTTTAATCCGGGCGGTACCATATCCTCCGGCATTCCCTGAAGCACCTTCTGAAGGAGGGGTCCCGCTCCTTTCAAAAGGCCGCCCAGCATGGATGACATTGCCTCGTATTTCTGATCCTCCGAAGAATCCTCAGTCACCTTCGCGGGCTTAGCGTTTCTGATAGCGGATGAAAACATTGATCTGAGGTCAACAACGCTGGATTCGGCAAGATAAGAGGAAAGAACGTTTCTCAGATACTGTCCCTGTCCTTCCTTTCCCGCCATGGCATTGTTCATCATGATCAGCATCTGATCGTTGCCCTTTTTGATCCGGGCTTCTCTCTCTTCCGCGGAGATTCCCTTTTCTCTGTAATAGTCAACATTTTCGGTTTTCTTTTCCTTTTGTCCGCCACCGATCTCCTTCTTTATGTATTTTGAGAATGATTTTTCGAAACTCTTGAGTTTTTTATGAACAAGAGTCTCAATCTCTTTTTCATTCTTGACAAGTTCCCCGATCTGGGCCTTGATCTCCTCATTTTCCTCAAAATCTCCACTAAGGAGCAAGGATACACCTGCTGCAATACTTGCTTCCTTGCCGATAGCATTGAAGGCCAGATCTTCGTAATAATACGGATCTTCAAACTTTTCTTCTACAAACTCTTCTTCTACAAACTCCTCTTCAGGCTCTTCATCATCCTTCTTCTCTTCTTTTTTCTCCTCGGTTTTAACAAGTCCTAAGAATCCAAAGAAGTTTTTAAATGCTCCGACGGTTTTTTCGCCGGCCTTAAAAGTGGTATATTGCTTGCGCTGCTCCTCTGCGGTAAGTTCTTTGTATTCAGGATGCTCCTCAATGAATTTCTTTAGATCCGCTTCCTCCCGCTTTTTAGCTTTTTCTTCTTTTTTAGCTTCCCACTCTTTGCGGCGCTCTTCCTGCCTGATCCTCCAGATCTCTCTTCTGGCTTCGTTTAATTCCTTGCGTTCCTGCCGCTCTTTATCTCTTGCCTGTACCTCTGCAAGCTTTTCATTATACGGCCCCTCGGCAATGGCACAGACCTTGTCCACAACATCGATTATTATCTTGTTAAGATCCTCCGTGGAATCGCCAAAAAGCCCCAAGGGAAGCTTGGCAACAAAGCCCGTAAGCATTTTCTTGGTATTTTCCCTGTTTGCCACCAGCTTTGCGATAAGACCGGAGTTTTTCTTTATAATATTCCAGATACGTTCACCGGGCTTTTGCTCGTTGTCCATATCCCATGTTGTGGTTGAATACAGAATGTCAGCGACAAAGTTTTTAAGATTCTCTTCGTCCTCACTCCATTCTCTGCCCTCCTCGATGGCTTTCTTCTTTTCCTCGGCAGCTTTCTCCTTTTCTTTACGTTCCTTGAGCTTTAACGCCTCCCGCTTTTCTATGACTCTTCTGTTGGCTTCTGCCTCTCTTCGCAGATTAGCCAGTTCATCCGTAAGTTTCTTATACTGCTTGCTGTTTTCTTTGATGGGCTTTTCCAGTTTTTCCCGCTCTGTCATCAGGTCACTTCGCTCCATCTCAAGCTCAGCCACCTGTTTTGTCAGGAGTTCCATCTGTTCGCGCAAAAGCCTTAAGTTTGCGGGTTCTTCATTCCACTCCTTTTGCTTTTTAGCAAAATTGTCCTCCAGTTCATTCTTTTTCTGCTGATACTCCCTGACAAGTGCCCCTTTAAGTTCCTGTGCACTATCCTCCGTCAGTTTATCGTCCCCTTGGGATTGTGCCCTTCTCTCGATCTCGTTCAAGCCTTTTTCCAGGTTATCATAAAGTACATTGCAGGAAGCCACATAAGCTGCAGTCGCTTCTTCCTTTATCACCTCAAAATCCTTTGAGGCAAGAAATGCTCTGTGTTCCTCAGCCTTCTGTTCGTACTCCACTGTCAGAACGCCTATTTTCTCGGCTATCTGTCCCTGTTCGTCATTTATGATCTCTATCCTGTCTGTCTTTTCTTTGATAAGGGCTTCACTCGGAGCATTTTCTTTCTTTGACTTTTCTACAAGAGCGATCTGTTCCTCGATAATTTTGATCTTTGACTGATAATCTTTGGCGGCGTCGTTTGTTTTTTTCTCCTCTTCTTCCGCTTCTTTCTTTTTTACATCCTCGGTATAAACTATCATACTTGACAGTTTACCCTCGGCTACAATCTTCTCCCTATGCTTTAACAGGTCAAGAGTATCCAGACCATTGATTTTTTCATCAGTGGTCTTCTTAAGATCTCTTTCCTCCAGCTCTTTGATCTCAAGAGTCAGCTCCTTATAGAAATCAAGCTGTTTTTTGTCCTTTTCGGCCTTTGATTTTTTTGCTTCCTCCTCCTGCAGCCTTTTCTGATGTTCCGCAGCCAGCTTATCCTTCCACTGCTGGAAAGTAAGTTTTTCCTCAGGCTTCTGGACGCTGTTGTTGTGATCCTTCCAGCCCTCCATCAGACCCAGTTCATTCTCTTTTTGCTTTTCCATGGGGTCTGTTTCAAGATATTTTTGAGCCTCCAGCGTAGAAACCATTTTGTTATACTTCATGGTTTCCGACTTTATCTCTGTCTCAAGCTCGGCTATATGTTCATCAATGGATTTTTGAAGGATCCTCTCCTTTTCTTCGTTGTATTCTCTGGTAAACCTTTCCTTTAATTTCTCTGCTTCATCTTCTGAAAGACGATCGTTTTCATTCTCTGAGTTCCGGAGTTTATCCACGCTGTCCAGCATCTCCATAAAGGAATCATAAAGCTCTCCGAATTCCTTCTCTGATCTGAGAGTTTCTTTGTCGCGAACACCGGCTTCACTGACATCTTTTTCCTTAGCTGCCTTAAGATGAGTGATCTCCTCATTTTTCTTGTCAATAATGCTCTTTTGCTTTTCACGGATCTGTTTGATCTCGTCGGTATACCTTGATGTGACAGCGTTTATCCTTTCTTCCCAGGACTTGTCTAATTCTATAAACTGCTTATCTTCATCGGTCTGAACTTCCTTTTCTCTGACCTTCCGGCGTCTCTTCGTGCCGTCTTCCTTGACATTTTCAATGTCGATCCTCTTTTGAGCATCGGTGACAACCTTCTGTCCACCGCTCTTTTCCATCAGTTTTTCGTTTTCTTCTTTTGTGAGATCATCCAGTTCTTCCTTGAGTTCATCTTCCTGAATGAGTTCATCGATGGTCTTTCCGCCTGTGAGTTTCTCACCATAACTGAGATCCTCTTTTAAGTCCTTCTTTTCTTTTAATTCCGCATCACGTGCTTTTTTCTTTTCTTCCTTG